>JBAVCR010000046.1:0-12491 GCA_049586815.1 Anaeromyxobacteraceae bacterium | reverse complement strand
GGGCGGTACTGCGCCGCGGGCGGTGGGCGGACCGCGCCCGGGGGAGGCGGGCGCGGCGGCGCCCAGGTCCACCAGCCCGGAGGAGGAGGCCGCGACGGGCCCCAGGGCCCGCCGTAGACCCAGCCCGATCCACGCCAGGTGAACCCGGCCCCGTAGGGCGGGAAGTAGTCGTGGCGGTGCGGGACGTCGACGAAGCACCAGCCGCCGCCCGGCATGGGGTGGCCGCCGTAGTAGGTGAAGGCCACCGGCCCGCGCCAGTAGAAGAACCCGTCGGCGAAGGCGTACCAGTCGGGCGGGTCGGGGAAGTAGTCGTGCACGTGGGGGCCGTCGACCCAGCACCAGCCGCCGCCCAGCGCGGCCGGGATGGCGTGCTGCCCGCCGTACCAGGCCTCCACCACCTGCGGAGCCAACGGCTCTGGCGCAGGGACCACCGCGGTGGTGGTGACGACGCATCCGGCGAGCGGGACGAGAAGGAACGCGAGCGCGAGTCGACGCATGGGGAACCCCCGGGGATCTCGTACCAGGAGACGGACCGGACGGGGCGTGGATTCAATCGCCGGCGACGGCCGAACCTGCCGGGAAGGACCACCCCGGCGGGGTCGCCGACCCGTGCGAAGGGTGGTTCTTTCGCGGACCGATGCCGAAGATCCGGTCCGATGACGAAGAGCGCCCTGCTCCTCGCAGCCCTGGCCGGGATGGCCTGCAGCTCGAGACCCTCCGCGCCGGCCGCGCCGGACCTGGTCACGCGCGGACACTTCGAGGGCGAGATCGACGCGGCGACCGGCACGTTCACGATCCGTCCAGCCGCCCCGGTGGTGCAGGGCGGGGGCGCCTCCGGAAGGCTCGTCGTGCCGGAAGGCGTCTCCACCCTCGGCATCGCGAATCCGAAGACCGGGGCCGGGAGCCCGACGAAGGTGGCGGGGGGCTGCGGCGACGGCGTGGACGCGCTCGAGGCCACGGTGATCGTCACCCTGAACTATCCGACGCCACAGTTCGTGGGGGCGATCCACGCGAAGATCACCCTGATCGACCCCGTGACGGGTTACGAGGGGTGCAACTCGTCACCGGTGCCCACGAGGCTGACGGACCGGTACGGCCTCTGGTCGTACGGCACGCTGCGCCCGGGCGCGGCCTCGAAGCCGCTCCCGTGGAGGTTCAAGTATCCGTCCGGGGCCGCTCCGAGCCGGTTCACGGGGCGCATCGTCGGCGTCCCGGGGACCACCTCCGGTGTCACGGAGAGCCGTCCCCGGCCGGAGATCCCCGGCTCGACCCGAGCCTCCAGCATCGTCTACGAACGGGAGCGGATGGCGTACCTCGCGCTCGGCACCACGATCAGCTACGTGGGGCTCGACGGAGCGCCGACGGGCTCCCCGATCGTGCTCCCCGCCAGCCAGGGGGGAAGGTCGCTCGCCTTGCCCAATCGCGCCTGGTTCCTCGCGCCGTTCGCCGGGCTCTACTGCGGTGCGTGGAGCGGGTGGTTCCGGAGCGTGGATTTCGTTTCGCCGAACACCCTGTCGCTGGGCCCCGAGCGCCGCATCCCGTGCACCCCCTGCGCGTCCCGGTGGCCCTACGCCCTCGCCATCGCGCCGCCGAGCGCCGGGTCGGGCTCCACGGACCCCTACTGGTTCTACGTCACGGGAAACGATGCCACCTCGATGGGCGGCATCGACTACTTCGAGGCCTACGACGCCACCGGGGCATTTCAGCAGGACATCCGGGCGCTCCCCGGCTACCCCGCGGCCTGCCACATCCCGTTCGCGCCGATCGTCGGCCCCGGAAACGTGCTCTGGTTCGGTGGCTACCGGGACGAAGGTTACCCGGGCAGCCAGACCTACCTCTACGACTACTCCTTCTGCAGCTACGACCCGGCGACGGACGCCTTCTCCGTGGTCCCGATCAGCACGGGCAGTGACTACGCCGGCTCTTCCGGGGCGGCCGCCGTCGGACCGGCGGTGGGGCCCGAGGGATCGGGCAGCGTGATCTGGGGCATCGACATGCGTCCCGCCACGCAGCGCCAGGCGGCGCGCCAGCTCATCGGGGCGGCGAACGCACAGTTCGAGGTGGAATGGGCGCCCACCTCGGGCTGGGAGCCCTCGAGCCTCGCGACCAGCCCTGCGGTGAACGTCGGAGGCACCGACCATCCCGCCTAGCTCTGGGTGGCCACCGGGAGCGGCATCCTCCGCCTCCAGCCCTGACGGACCCGTTGGGGCCGGGCTCCGATCGCCGGGGACATTGGCCGCGCGCTGAACCTACACTCGACTGCTTGCCCCGGCGAACGCACGCGCTCCTCCTGCTCCTCCTCGCACAGCCCGCGTGCGCGGTGGCGGCCGAGCGCCCTCCCGTCGCGCAGCTCCGCGACCTGGGCGTCCTCGTGGATCCGACGGGTCAGGAGACCATCGAAACGGTGGCCAGCGCCGAACCGGACCGCTTCCGGCCGCTGCCCGGGGGAAACCTCGCCGCCGGCTATACCCGCGACGTCCACTGGCTCCGCTTCCGGGTCGAGGCGCCGCCCGGCGAGTGGTGGCTCGTCCTCTTGCCGCCGTACCTCGACGACCTCCGGCTCCACGAGCCGGACCGCGCGCGGCCCGGCAGCTTCCTGGAGCGTCGCGCCGGAGACCGCCTGCCGTTCGCCGACCGGGAGGTCCCGTACCGGGGGTTCGTCTTCCGCCTCGACGTTCCGCCCGGCGCGCCGCGGGAGTACTACCTCCGGCTCGAGACGACGAGCACCTCCATCCTCGTGCCGCGCCTCCTGTCCCCGGAGGCCTTCCACGCCTCGACGCCGGGCGAGTACGGGCTCCTGCTCGCGCTCCTCGCCGTGATCCTCATCGTCGCGGTGATGAGCGCCCAGTCCTGGCTGTGGCTCCGCGAGCGCGTCTACCTGCTCTTCTTCGCCTACCTGGCAGCGATGGTCCTCGCCTTGATCGCCACGGGCGGCTTCGCCGCGCAGTACGTGCTGCCGGACCGGCCCGGCCTCGCGGACGCGTGGGTAGGCGTCGGCACCATGGCGTCCTTCGCCGCCTTCGCGCTCTGGTGCCGCGAGATCCTGAGGGCCGGGCCCGGCCATGGTCCGGTCGCCTGGCTCACCGCGGCCGTGGTCGTGCTCGCCTTGGCCGGCATGGCGGCGGTCCCGCTCGGCTTCTACCCCGAGACCGCGCGCCTCGTGAACGTGGTCACGCTCCTGCTCATCACCTGGGGCCTCTGGGTGGTCGGCACCTCGTGGCGGCGGGGGGCCGGGGGGAGGTCCCTACAGCTCGCCGCCATCTTCGCGAGCCTCGTCGCCTTCGGCTGGTCGCTCCTCTCCCTCCTCGGGCTCCTGCCCGGCCGCCTCCTCCTGCTCAACGGGCCGAACCTGGCGGTGGTCGGCTCCATCGTCGCCCTCCACCTCGCCCTCTCCGATCGCTACCGGCGGGTCCACGAGGAGCGCCGCATCGCCGAGCACGACGCCGCGCGGGAGCGCGAGGTCCGGGAGCAGCAGGGCAAGTTCCTCGACGTCGTCGCGCACGAGTACCGGACCCCGCTCGCGGTCCTGAAGACGAACCTCGACATCCTCGGGCTGACGGGAGACGAGGCGGCGCGCCGCGGCAGCCTGGCGAGGATGGAGAACGCGGTGAGGAGGCTCGCCGAGATCCTCGACGGGAACCTGAGGCAGGGAACCGAGGGGGCGCAGAGCCCCATCGCGCTCGAGACGATCGACCCCGGGGTGGTCCTGCGCGAGCTCGCGGCCCAGGCGGCGGATCCCGCCACCGGTTCGATTCAGGAGGTGCAGGTCCGGGGCACGGAGGGGATCCGGGTGCGCGCCGACCGCCGGCTGCTCTCCACCATCTTCCGGAACCTCCTCGACAACGCCCGCAAGTACTCGACCCCGGACAGCCCGCTCGACGTGGGGATCGAGGCCGAGGCAGGCGCGGTGGCGATCCGGTTTGCGAACGACTGCGCCGCGAGCCCGGGTGGCTCGACCGCCGGGCTCGACCGGAAGTACGTTCGCGGGGAGAACGCGCGGGGCATTCCCGGCCAGGGGATGGGTCTCTACCTGGTCCGAAAGCTCCTCGAGGACCAGGGGGGATCGCTCGTTCTGCGGCTCGAGCCGAGGGGGCGCTTCGTGGCCATCGTGACGCTGCCGCAGGACGGGCCGGGAGGGGCGACGTGAGCGAGAAGATCTCGGTCCTCCTCGTCGAGGACGACGAGCCGTTGCGCGAGAGCCTGGCGAGCTACCTGCGACTGCGGGACTTCGAGGTCATCGCCGTCGGCGACGGCCTCTCCTTCTACCGAAAGCTCGCCGGGGCGCGGTTCGCGGTACTCGTCGTCGACCTCGGCCTGCCCGATCAGGCCGGCGAGGTCCTCGTCGACTACGCGCGCCGGAACACCGACAGCGCCATCGTGGTCGTCACCGCGCGGGACACCATCGAGACCCGCGTGGGCACTTACAAGTCCGGCGCCGACCTGTTTCTCGCGAAGCCCGTCGACGGCCGCGAGCTGGCGGCGGCGCTCGCGAGCCTGGGTTCACGGCGCCCCCCCGCGGGGAGCGCACCGCCCCGTGCGCCCTGGAGGCTCGTGACCCGGGAGCGGATGCTGCTCGGGCCCGGCGGGGAGCGCGTCCCGCTCACCCCCAAGGAGCACCGCTTTCTCCAACACCTGGCCGCGGGCGCGGGACGCACCGTGCGCCGGGAGGACCTGCTCGGCGCGCTCTACGGGCGCACCGACGAGAGCGCCGGGCGGGCGCTCGAGACGCTCGTGCGCCGGACCCGGCAGACCATCGCCGAGAAGGCGGGCGGCATCGCTCCGATCCTGACCGAGCACGGCGTCGGCTACGCCTTCACGGAATCCGTCGCCGTCGACTGACCCGGTCGGGGCTGCTCCGTCAGGCCCCGTCAGGACCGTCAGATCCCGTGGGTTGCGTAATCCGGAGCTTGCGGTGACCGTGATGGTGGGGGGGCAGGTGCGGCCCCGCGCATGGTGACCATGCCGGGGGACCGCGCCTGCGCCACGGAGTCCGGGCGAGGGGCAGAACGATGAGCGACGACAGGCGCGAGCGAGGGCCGGCGGAGAAGCCCGACGCGCGCGAGGCCGCCGAGACGGCGAGGCGGCCGTACCAGGCTCCACGCATCGTGAAGAGGCGGGCGGTGTCCCGGGCGACGCTGTTCTCGGGAAGCGGGCCCGACTCGGGCGGTGTCATCTCCACCTCCGGCTAGCCGTGAGGGAACCTTCGCCTGGCGAGGCAGCGATGAGAACCCGATTCCTTCTCCCGATGGTCCTGGCGGCTGCAGGATGCGCACCCCAGCCCCCCACGACGGAGGCGCCGATCCTGGTCACGCTCGGCACCTTCGAGGGGGAGATCGACGCGGACGCCGGGACGGTCGTCGTCCGATCGATGCGTCTCACGCGAATCGGTGGGGCGCCCGGCACGGCGGTCGCGATCCCGGAGGGGGCGGACGGCGTGACCATCGCCAACAACGGGGCGGCCTCGGTGGTGGACGGTCCCGGCCCTGGATGCCGCACGGTGCTCGCGGCGCCTGTCCGCATCACGCTGGGCGCCTCCAGCCCCGGCCTCGCCGGTGGCCTCTATGCGGAGATCCAGAGCCTCAGCGGGACCGGGGGCGAGGGATGCAACAGCGCCACGGCCCCCACAGGACTCGACGCGACGAAGGGGCTCTGGTCGTACGGGACCGTCCGTCCGGGAGCGACGACGGCCGACGTCACCTGGCAGCTGCGGTGGGTCTCCGGCCAGAGGACCACCTTCACGGGCCGCATCGTCGGGGTCCTCGGGGTCACGTTCGGGTACACGGTCAACATGCCCGCGGCCCTCGGGGACCAGTACTATCGCGATCCCATCATCGCCTACACGCGGAACAAGATGGCCTATGCGTCGGCCAGCGGGAAGATCGTGTACGTGAACCTGGACGGGACGTACTCGAGCTCCGTGACCCTTCCCAGCGCTCCCGGGACCGCGACCGCCGAAGCCGCAAACTCGCTCGCGTTCCACGCGGGGGCATCCGCTGCCTCCGACGTGCTCTGGTTCACGACCAACAACCACGTCGGCGTGGTGCATGGCGGAAGCGTCTACTCGTCCCAGATCGATCCCGAGGGGACCTACGCCGGCCATGCGGGGGGGGCGTCGATTGCGGTCGACCCGACGACCGAGAACCGGGCGTTCTTCGTCTCGCGGGGCGAGTCCGGCTTCCGGAGCGCGACGTTCGATCCGGCCGCGACTCCCACGCCGACGGTCACGCCGGGCACGCCCGTATCCACCGGAAACCCTCCCTGGGGCCTCGCCATCGCGGCGGCCACCGCGCCCGAGACCGGTACCTGGATCTACGTGTCCACGAACATCATTTTTCCGGGGAACGTCGACTGGATGAAGGCCTACACGCTCGGGGGGGCGCTCGCGAGCACGATCTACGACCGGACCGGCCTGGCCTTTGCGACCTGTAGCGACGCCTTCTCCATGAACGTCTCGCCGGTCGACGGCAAGCTCTGGTACGCGAGCTGCACTCCCGTGTGCGGGTTCTGCAGCTACGACCCGAGCGTGTCCGGCGGGTCGTACGAGCGGTTCAGCCAGGTCAGCTCCGCGTCATCGGTCTCCTTCGCGAAGGCGGTGATGGGCGCCGACACCGTGCCCTGGGGGAGCGACATCGGCGGAAACCCGAACTACGCGTGGCAGATCGCGTCCGGCTCCACTTTCCGGGTGACCTACCCCGACACCGGGTGGCCGACGAGCGTCCCGTCCTCGGCCGGCAGTCCGGCCGTCAGCGTCGAGGGCACGGACTACCCCGCCTACCTCTGGGTGACCACCGGCAACGGACTTTTGCGGCTGCAGCCCTGACGCTACACCCGCGCGTGCGTGTGCGTCCCGGGCCCGGCCCTCCGGACCCGCGCGAGCTCCACCGCGTGCTCCACGTAGAGCCTGGCGATGTCCTTCCGCGTCGCCCGCTCCAGCCCCTCGAATCCGGGGGAGCTGTTCACCTCCATGATCTTCGGCCCGGTCCGGCTCTCCAGCATGTCGACGCCGGCCACCTCGAGCCCGATCACGCGCGTCGCCTTCACCGCCGCCTCGACGTACTCCCGCGGCAAGGCGACCGAGCGTGCCTTTCCTCCCCGGTGGATGTTGGAGCGGAACTCGCCGGTGCGGGCCTGGCGCCGCATGGCCGCCACCACCCGGTCGCCGATGACGAGCGCGCGGAGATCCCGCCCCTTCGACTCGGCCACGAACTCCTGGAGGAGGATCTCCTGGCCCAGGTCCCAGAAGGTGTCGAGCATGCCCTGCACCTCGTCCATGGTGGAGGCGATCATGACGCCCACGCCCTGGGTGCCCTGGAGGAGCTTGATGATGCAGGGGAGCCCGCCCACGTGCTCCACCACCTGCGCCACCTCGTCGCGGTAGCGGCACATGGCGGTGCGCGGGATGTCGAGGCCGAAGCGGGAGAGGAGCTGCAGCGCCCGGAGCTTGTCGCGGGAGCGCGCGATGGGGATGGCGTCGGCGAGCACCGGGACGCCCATCATGTCGAACTGGTTCACCACCGCGAGGCCGTAGGCGGTGATCGATGCCCCGATGCGCGGGATGACCACGTCGACCGGCCCCACCTCCTCGCCCCGGTAGAACATCGCCGGGTGCTCGCGCGCGAGCACCATGTTGCAGTGGAGGGTGTCGAGGACCTGGGCCCGGTGGCCGAGGGCGCGGGCCGCCTCGACGAGCCGGCGGGTCGAGTGGAGGCGCGCGTTGCGGGAGAGGATGACGATGCGCAGGCGGCCACCCGCCGGGGCTGCGCCGCCGCCACGCCGTGGCGCCCTCGCGGCGCGCCGGGTTCCCGTCCGGGCCATGCTGCGGCCGAGCGTACGACGCGATCCGGGGGGTCGCAAGGCCGCCCCGAGCCGTTCGTTGATCGAGGGGTTCCGCGCTGGTAGAACCCCGGATCCCCTCGCGCGCAGAAGAAGGTGCCGGACGTGGAATACAAGGACACCGTCAACCTCCCGAAGACCGACTTCCCGATGAAGGCCAACCTGCCCCAGCGGGAGCCCGAGATCCTGAAGGAGTGGGAGGCGGCGAGGACCTTCGAGAAGATGGTGGAGTCGAGCAAGGCCCGGGGGGGCAAGCTCTTCGTCCTGCACGACGGGCCGCCCTACGCGAACGGCCACATCCACATCGGCCACGCGCTCAACAAGATCCTGAAGGACCTCATCGTCAAGTACCGCAACATGGCGGGCGACGTGGCCGACTACCGTCCCGGCTGGGACTGCCACGGGCTCCCCATCGAGCGGAAGGTGGACGAGGAGCTCGGCTCGAAGAAGCGGGAGATGGACCGGCCGGCGGTGATCGCCGCCGCGCGCGCCTACGCCGGCAAGTGGATCGACCGGCAGCGCGAGGAGTTCAAGCGGCTCGGCGTCTTCGGGCGCTGGGACGAGCCCTACGCCACCATGGCGAAGGGCTACGAGGCCGACACGGTGCGCGCGCTCGCCAGCGTGGCCGAGCGGGGCTACCTCGTCCGCGGCAAGAAGCCGGTCTACTGGTGCGTCACCGACCGCACCGCCCTCGCCGAGGCCGAGGTGGAGTACGAGGACCACACCTCGCCCTCCATCCACGTGGCCTTCGACGTGGTGGGCGACCTGCCCGTCCCGGCGCTCGCCGGCCGCAAGGCGAGCCTCGTCATCTGGACCACCACCCCCTGGACCCTCCCCGCGAACCTGGCGGTCTCCGCGCACCCCGACTTCACCTACGTCGCCTACGACCTGGGCGGGCGCGTGGTGGTGGTGGCGAAGGACCTGCTCACCTCCTTCCTGGGCGCGGTCGCGCCCGGCGAGCTCCAGGACGGGGCCGCGCCTGCCGCCCACTCGCCGCAGGCCCACGAGGCGGCCACCGGCGGCGCCGGGGTTCCCGGGGCCACGCTGCGCGACCCGACCCGGATCCTGGCATACGTCGAGGGCAAGGACCTCGAGGGCGTCCGCTACCGCCACCCGTTCATGGGACGGGAGTCGCCGGTCATCCTGGGCGAGCACGTGACCCTCGAGGCCGGCACCGGCCTCGTGCACACCGCGCCCGGCCACGGCCAGGAGGACTACGAGGTCGGCGTCCGCTACGGGCTCGAGATCCTGAACCCGGTCGACGGCGCCGGGCGCTTCACCGACGCGGCCGGCAAGTACGCGGGCAAGGAGATCTTCGCCGCCAACGCCGAGATCGTGGCCGACCTCCACGCCTCGGGCCACCTGCTCTCCGACCCCAAGGCCTCGCTCCGCCACAGCTACCCGCACTGCTGGCGCTGCCACCGCCCGGTGGTCTTCCGCGCCACCGACCAGTGGTTCCTCTCGCTCGAGCACGACGGGCTGCGCGCCCGAACGCTCGCCGAGATCGACCGGGTCCAGTGGATCCCGCGCTGGGGGCGCGAGCGCATCTACAACATGATCGAGCACCGCCCCGACTGGTGCGTCTCCCGCCAGCGCACCTGGGGCGTGCCCATCGCCGTCTTCTACTGCGAGAAGTGCGACGAGCCGCTGGTCTCGCCGGCGCTCATGCGGCGCGTGGCCGACGAGTTCGAGAAGGAGGGCATCGAGGCCTGGTACCGGCACGAGCCCGCCCATTTCACGCAGGGAGAGAAGTGCGGCTCCTGCGGCGGAACCAGCTTCCGGCGCGAGCAGGACATCCTCGACGTCTGGTGGGACTCGGGCGTCTCCTGGGCCGCCGTGGCCGAGCACGGGACGAACAGCGAGTTCCCGGTCGGGCTCTACCTGGAGGGCTCCGACCAGCACCGCGGCTGGTTCCACTCCTCGCTCCTCACCTCCATGGCCATCCGCGGCATCGCCCCGTACAAGGGGGTGCTCACCCACGGCTTCGTCCTCGACGGCGCCGGGCGGGCCATGTCGAAGAGCCTGGGGAACACGGTCGCGCCCGAGGAGGTCATCAAGAAGTACGGCGCCGACGTGCTGCGTCTCTGGGTGGCCGCCTCCGACTACCGCGACGACGTCCGGGTCTCGGGCCAGATCCTCGACGGCCTCGCCGAGGGCTACCGCAAGATCCGCAACACCGTGCGCTGGGCACTCGGCAACCTGGCCGACTTCGACCTGGCCCGGGACGCGGTCCCGGTGCCGGAGCTCGAGCCGCTCGACCGCTGGGCCTACGCCCGGCTCGTCGAGTGGCAGGAGAAGGTGCTGAAGGCCTACGCCGACTACGAGTTCCACCTCGCCTACCACGCCACCATGGAGCTCGTGTCGGTCACGCTCTCGTCGATCTACTTCGACGTGGTGAAGGACCGGCTCTACACCGCGAAGACCACCGGCAAGTCGCGCCGGAGCGCCCAGACCGTGCTCCACCTCGTGGCCCAGGACCTGCTCCGCATGCTCGCCCCGGTGCTCTCCTTCACCGCGCACGAGGCCTGGAAGTTCCTCCCCGGCCGCCCGACCGGGTCGGTCTTCGAGGCCGGCCTGCCCCGCCGCGAGGCCCCGGCCGACGCCGCGGCCCTCACGGCCCGCTACGCGAAGCTCCTCGAGGTGCGCGCCGAGGTGCTGAAGGCGCTCGAGGGCGCCCGCAAGGAGAAGCTCATCGGCTCCGGCCTGGAGGCGCAGGTCACCGTGTCGGCCGAGGGCGAGACCGCGGCGCTGCTCCGCGAGGCCCAGGCCGAGCTGCCCGGCCTCTTCATCGTCTCCAAGGTCCGGCTCGAGCAGGGTCCGCTCGGGGTGAAGGTGGAGCGGGCCCCGGGCGAGAAGTGCGAGCGCTGCTGGGTCTTCGCCGAGGACCGCGGGACCGACGCGGCACACCCCACGCTGTGCGGGAAGTGCGCGGCGGCGCTGCGATGAGCCGAGGCGTCTCGAAGTGGGCGGTGCTCGCCGCCATCTTCGGCACGATGGTGGTGGCGGACCAGGTCTCGAAGTTCCTGGCCGTCGACCGCCTCACCTGGGCCTTTCCCCGGGCGGGGGCGGTGACGGCGGGAGAGAAGGTGCGGGCCTTCTACGGCCTCCGGCACCTCGAGGGAGCGGCCCGCCCGCCGCACGTGGTGTGGGAGCCCATGTGGCGCATGACCTACGCCGAGAACCCGGGCGCGGCCTGGGGCATGCTCCGCGACCTCCCCGCCGGCTTCCGCCACGGCTTCTTCGTGGTGATGACCTTGGGCGCGCTCGCCTTCATCCTCTGGTACTACCGCAAGCTCCGGCAGGACCAGCGCTTCCTCCAGGTCGCGCTCTCCTTCGTCTTCACCGGGGCGGTCGGGAACCTCGTCGACCGGCTCTTCCGCGGGTATGTCATCGACTTCGTGCAGTGGCACTGGTGGCGCAAGCCCGAGGTCTACTGGCCCATCTTCAACCTGGCCGACTCCCTCATCGTGGTGGGGGTGGCCATGATCCTGCTCGCTCCCGGGGAGAAGCGAGCCGCGGAGGCGCGAACCTAGATGCTTCCCATACTCTTCCACATCGCCGTTCCCGGCGGCTGGGCCTGGGTCGCGGCCATCGCCATCGCGCTCGCCGTCGTGGGCGGGCGCGCCATCTCGGCCCTGCGGCAGGCCCGCCGGGAAGGGAAGCCTGCCTCCCTCGGCGCCGTGCTCTGGGCCGACAAGGCCACGGTGGGCGCCTTCCTCGTGGCCCTCTTCGCGGCCTGGCGCGCCGGCGTCCTCGACGAGGGCTTCCGCGTCCCGCTCCACACCTACGGCGTCATGCTGGCGCTCGCCTTCGTGGCCTCCATCTGGCTCGCCCAGAAGGAGGCGGAGCGCCAGGGCCAGGACCCGCAGCAGGTGGGCGACCTCTCCTTCTGGATCCTGGTCTCGTCGCTGGTCGGCGCGCGGGTCTACTTCATCCTCGTCAACTGGGGCGACTACTTCGGCGCGAACGCGCTCGTCACCACCCGCTTCGGCCGCATCCCCCGCCTCTTCGCCATCTGGGAAGGGGGCATGGTCTTCTACGGCGGGTTCATCGCGGCGGCGCTCGCGGCGGCCTTCTACCTCCGGGTGAAGAAGATGGCCTTCCTGCCCTGGGCCGACACGCTCATCCCGTCGGTGGCCTTCGGGCAGTTCCTGGGGCGCATCGGCTGCTTCAGCGCCGGCTGCTGCTGGGGGCGGAGCTGCGATCCGGCCCTTCCCTGGGCGGCCCGCTTCCCGCCCGAGTCGCTCGCCTTCCAGTCGATGGCGGCCCGGGTGAACCCGGCGCGCTTCATCGACCCGGATCACCTGCACACGCTGCCCATCCACCCGGTGCAGCTCTACGAGTCGCTCGGCGAGCTCCTCCTCTTCGCCTTCCTCGCGCTCTGGCTGCGCCCCCGCAAGCGCTTCAACGGCCAGGTGATGGCGGCCTGGCTCATGCTCTACGCCGTCCTGCGCGCCGTCACCGAGACCTTCCGCGGCGACGTCGAGCGAGGCGTCTGGATGGGGCTCGGCGCCGGACAGTGGACCTCCATCGTCATCTTCGCGACCGGCATCGCCATCTGGCTGGTGGGGAGCCGCTCCACCAGGGCGGCGGTGGCGCGGCTGCCGGCCTGAGCGCGGCGGCGCGCCCTCCCGGTCGCCGGTTTGCCCGCCCCGGAC
>JBAVCR010000045.1:0-2483 GCA_049586815.1 Anaeromyxobacteraceae bacterium | reverse complement strand
TATCCTCTGGCCCACGTCGTCCCGGGGCGCGCCGAGGTGGCGCGCGACGCGGACGGCCGAACCTACGAGGCGCCGTTCGGGGCGCCCACCGGGCACTTCGGCGCGCCCGGGGTCAGGAGGATGGGATGAAGGCGGTGGTCTTCGGCGGCAAGGGCGGCCCGGAGCTGGCCACGATCCAGGAGATCCCGGAGCCCCGGGCGGAGCGGGGCGAGGTGCTCGTGCGGGTGCGCGCCGCGGCCTTGAACCGGGCCGACCTGCTGCAGCGCCGCGGGCTCTACCCGCCGCCCCCCGGCTACCGCGAGGACGTCCCCGGGCTCGAGTTCGCCGGCGAGGTGGCTGCGCTGGGCGCCGGCGTGACCGGCTGGAAGGTGGGCGACCGGGTCATGGCCATCACCGCCGGCGAGGCCCAGGCCGAGTACGTGATCGCCGACCCGTTCATGCTGCTCCGCATCCCGGACGGCATGTCCTTCGCCGACGCCGCCTGCATCCCCGAGGCGGGCATCACCGCCCACGACGCCATGGTCACCCTCGGCGGCCTCCGGCCCGGCTGGACGGTGCTCCTCCACGCCATCGGCTCGGGTGTGGCCACGATGGGGCTCCAGATCGCCACCTCCATGGGCTGCACCATCATCGGGACGGCGCGAACCGCCGACAAGATCGAGAAGGCGAAGGGGCTCGGCCTCCACCACGCCATCCTCCTCGGCAAGGAGGATCCGAAGTTCGCCGACGAGGTGAAGCGCCTCACCGGGCGGAAGGGCGCGCCGGTCATCGTCGACTTCGTGGGCGCTCCCTACATGGCGGAAAACCTGGCCTCGCTCGCGCCCCAGGGCGCCATCGTGGTGGTGGGCACGATGGGCGGCCCGAAGGCCCAGGTCGACCTGGGCGTCCTCATGCGGGCACGCGGCCGGGTGGTGGGAACCGTGCTCCGGCCGCGCCCGCTCTTCGAGAAGATCCAGGCCACCCAGGCCTTCGCCCGCGACGTGATGCCGCTCGTCGCCGCCGGGAAGGTGAAGCCGGTGCTCGACCGCGCCTGGCCCGCCGACCGGGTGAGGGAGGCCCACGAGCAGCTGGAGCGGAACGACTCCTTCGGGAAGGTCGTGCTGGAGTTCTAGCGAACCTCCCCGGTCACTTCCGCGGCGGGAGCCCCTTCACCCAGCCGGCGATGGCCGTCACCACGGCGGGAGCCACGTTGCCGGCCGCCTGGTACTCGGAGGGGACCGACTTCCCCTGGCCGTACACGAAGAGGTGGTTCGCGGCCGGAAAGGTCTGGAAGCTCGCGAAGGGCGCTCCCTCGAGCCCCTGCTTCCAGCCCTCGAGGTCCTTCATGGTCACCTGGTAGTCGCGCTCGCCCTGCAGGACGAGGATGGGGAGCGCGTTCTTCCGGGCCGTCGCCACCGGATCGTAGGCGGCGAGGTCGAGCCAGTAGACGGCCGGGGCGCCCAGGATGAGCCCCGGCGGCGGGTTCTTCGGGTCGATCTCGCGGATGCGCTTCGCCTCGGCGCGGATGGCGGCGGCGGTCTCCTCGGTGGCGGCGCCGGCGGCCACGAGGTGGGCCGTCTGCTCGTCGACGAGGTCGGGGACGGGGCGCGTGGAGCCGGCGAGGACGATGACACCCGCCAGCTGGCCGGGAACGGCGGCGGCGATGCGCGGGGCGAGCGTGCCACCCAGGCTGTGCCCGAGCACGAAGACGCGCGCCTTGTCGACGGCGACGTTGGCGCGCAGGAACTCGATCGCCGCCACGGCGTCGTCGAGCACCTCCTCCTTCACCGTGACCGGCATGTTCTTCATCCGGTCCCCGTACGACTTGCTGCGCTTCTCGTAGCGGAGGACGGCGATGCCCTGCGAGGCGAGCCCCCAGGCGAGGTCGCGGAAGGGCTTCACCGATCCGACCGTCTCGTCGGCGTCGTGCGGCCCCGAGCCGTGGACGAGGACCACGGCCGGGAAGGGACCCTTGCCGGCGGGGAGGCTGAGCCAGGCGTCGAGGACCCAGGGGGCGTAGCCGAGCTTCACGTCGACGTCGCGGAAGGCCTTGGAATTCACGTAGGCGGGGGCCTTCCATTCCTCGGCGAGCGGCGTGACCGGAGAGAGGGAGGCCGGCGCGAAGCGGATGGTGGTGACGAGCCCCTGGGCGTCGAAGACGAGGTACATGCGCCAGTCGGCCCGCTCGTGCTGGAGCGGCACCGTGACCACCTCGGCGTTGCCCTCCCGCGCCACCTCCGCCTTGCCGACCGACACGAGCTTCCCGGCCCGGTTCTCGATGCGTCCCCAGGCCTGGGTGAACCGCCAGGTGGGCAGGGCGGCGACGAGGTTCGGGGCGAAGCGCGCCGACACCGCGTCGGTGTTGCCCTTCTTCAGGGCCTCTCCCATCTCCACCCCCCAGGCGGCCTGGACCTGGGCCGAGGGCGGCGACGCGGGAGCGGAGGTGGCCGGGGCACCAGCGGCCGGGGCCGCGGCGTCCGGGGCGGCCTGGACCGGGGGTGCGG
>JBAVCR010000044.1:0-33237 GCA_049586815.1 Anaeromyxobacteraceae bacterium | reverse complement strand
GCCTCCTCCCGGCGGCTGCGCCAGATGGACCAGCCCGTGTAGGCCACGATGCCGGCGGTGAGGAGCGCACCGTCCACCTTGCCGATGCGCCCGTCCGCCGCCATGGCCCACGCCACCAGGGAGGCGCCGATCATGATGGGCACCTCGAGCCGCACCAGCTGGCGCGCCACCAGCAGGGGGGAGACGAGGCCGGCCGCGCCGAGGATGAAGAGCACGTTGAAGACGTTCGACCCGACCACGTTGCCGAGGGCGATGTCCGGGTTGCCCTCCAGCCCGGCGCCGATGGACACCACCAGTTCCGGCGTGGAGGTTCCGTAGGCGACCACCGTGAGGCCGACCACGAGCGGCGAGACTCCGGCCAGCAAGGCGAGGCGCGAGGCGCCGCGGACGAGCGCCTCGGCGCCGGCGGTGAGGACGGCGAGGCCACCGAGGAGGAGGACGACGATGGGGCCCGTGCTCATGGCGACGACTCCGGTGCGACGATGAGCAGCTCGCCCGAGGCGCCGGCGGCGCGCAGACCGACACGCCGGCAGCGGCGCGGGCGCCGATCCAGGGAAGTCCGAGTCTTCGCCGGGAACATTACCAAACCAGGCTGGTGCCGGCGCGAGAAGAAGGCCTGCCCTCACCCCGGAGCAGCCGACCCGGCCACGGCAAGGATCATCGGCCTGGACGAGGCCGGGCGTGTGCTGATGGCAGGCACCCAGGCAGCCTCCGCAAAGGCCCGAGCGCGGTGTGGCGTCGCCGAGGATGAGCCGGCCCCGCTTTCCCTCGAGCACACGTGGCGGGGACCCGGAGGCGAGCCCAGGGGCGCCCGGGTGACCTCGTGCCCATGCTGGCGGCGGGGGGCAAGATCCATCACCTCGATGGCGTCATCGAGGAAGCGAGACCAGGGTGGATGCCCCGTCGTCGGGGTTGCTCGGAAGCATCCTGGAAGGGCTTCCGAATCCGGTCTTCGTGAAGGATACGCTGCACCGCTGGGTACTGCCGGATGCGGCGTTCTGCCGGTTCATGGAGAGGGACCGCGCAGAGCTACCCGGCAAGTCCGGCGTGAACCTCGTCAGGTTGGTCCGGCCGGACGTCGTGATCTGTGACCTCGGGCTCCCCGACATCGATGGCCTCGGGGTGGCGCGCAGCTGGCGTCGTGCGCGTGGGAGAGGAGCACGAAGGAACCTGCGAACATCCGGACGTGGCGCTCGATGGTCATGGAAGCCTCCAGTGC
Source organism: Anaeromyxobacteraceae bacterium (assembly GCA_049586815.1). Lineage (GTDB taxonomy): Bacteria > Myxococcota > Myxococcia > Myxococcales > Anaeromyxobacteraceae > CAIOAK01. The sequence goes on along the minus strand of JBAVCR010000044.1, from coordinate 32,018 downwards.
ACTTGAGCCCGGCCGCCCCGGAAGGGTTTGGGGCTCCCGTTCACGGCGTGTGAGTCCCGATGGCGCCCTCCCGCTGGAGCTCGGCCGCCCGACCCCGGCGCGCCACGAGGTAGTAGAGCACCGGCACCGCGAGGCGTGACAGGAGCGTGGCCACGAGCTGCCCCGCCATGAGGCTCACCGCGAGCCCCTGGAAGATCGGGTCGGCCAGCATGACGGCGCTCCCCACCATGACGGCCGCCGCCGTGAGCAGCATGGGCCGGAAGCGGACGACACCCGCCTCCTCGACGGCGAGCGCAAGCGGCATCCCCTCCCGCAGCTTCAGCTCGATGAAGTCCACGAGGATGATGCTGTTGCGAAGGATGATGCCGGCGCCGGCGATGAAGCCGATCATGCTCGTGGCGGTGAAGAAGGTTCCCACGAGCGCGTGCGCCGGGAGGATGCCGATGAGCGAGAGCGGGATGGGCACGAGGATGACGAGCGGGACGAGGAAGCTCTCGAACCACCCCACCACGAGCACGTAGATGAGGACCAGGACCGCGGCGAAGGCGAGCCCGAGATCGCGGAACACTTCCAGCGTGATGTGCCACTCCCCGTCCCACTTGATGACGGGTTGCTCCGTCTGGTGGGGGTGGGTGAGGCCGAGGCGGGGCACCGTGTCCCCGGCCGCGCTCCGCAGCGCGTCGAGCTTCTCGTTCAGCGCCAGGAGCGCATAGACGGGGCTCTCGATCTTGCCGGCCAGGTCGCCGAAGACGTAGGAGACCGGCATCAGGTTCTCGTGGAAGATGGGGGCCTCCTCCCTCCCTTCCTCGACCCGGACGAGCTCGGAGAGCGGTACCGCACCGTGCATGCCGGGGGCGGTGAGCTGCAGGAGCTGCCCCGGCTCGGCGCGCTGCGCCGGGGCGAGCTGGAGGACGATGGGCACGAGCTGGCCACCGCGCCCCGCGCGGAAGGTGCCGAGCTGCGCCCCGTAGCCCGCCGCGGCGAGCGTCTGGACCACGGCCGGAACCGGGACGCCGTGGAGGGAGCTCTTCTCCCGGTCCACGAGGAGCAGCAGGCGCGGGCTCGTCGGGTTGAGCGTCGAATCCACGTCGACCACACCCTCGGTGGACAGGAACGCCTCCCGCACCTGCTTCGCCAGGCGGATCCGCTCGGCCTCGGTCGGGCCGTAGATCTGCGCGACGATGGTGTCGAGGACCGGCGGCCCCGGCGGGATCTCCACGAGCTTGAGGCGCGCACCGGCGGGGTGGACGATCGACTCGAGGGCGGGCCTCACCCGCATCACGATCGCGTGGCTCTGCGCCTTGCGATCGCCCTTCGGGACGAGCGTCACCTGGACGTCGACCTGCTCGGCGGCCACGCGCATGAAGCTGTGCCGGACGAGACCCACGAAGGTGAACGGCGCCGCGACGCCCGAGTACACCTGGACGTCCTTCACCTCGGGCTCCTCGAGCAGCCGGCGGGCAACCGCCTGCCCGACGGCGAGCGCGTTCTCCCGGGGCGTCCCGGCGGGCAGGTCGAGCTGCGCCTGGAACTCGCTCTTGTTGTCGAAGGGAAGCATCTTCACCTTCACGACCCCGAAGGCGACCAGGGCCCCGGCGCCGCCGAGGAGCACGAGCATCGCGGCGAGGAAGAGCCAGCGCGCGACGGCCGAGCCGAGCATCCAGCGGGTGATCTTCCGGTGCGCGCGCGTGGCCCAGGTCTCGGGGCGCGTCTCGGGATGGGCCGAAGGGTCGTCCGTCACGGGCTCCGGCGCATCGCGCCCCGGGTCGGCGGGGTGGAGCCCGGTCGCGTCCATCTCGGGAAGGTGCGCCTCCTTGCGGAAGACCTTCATGGCCATCCAGGGGCTGACGACGAAGGCGATGACGAGGGAGAAGATCATCGCCAGGCTCGCGCCCACGGGGATGGGGCGCATGTAGGGGCCCATGAGCCCGCGCACGAGCGCCATCGGGAGGATGGCGGCGATGACGGCGAAGGTGGCCAGGATGGTCGGGTTCCCGACCTCGTCGACCGCCTCGACCACGATCCGGGCGAAGGACCTGCGCGGCCCCGGGAGGTAGAGGTGGCGATGGATGTTCTCCACCACGACGATGGCGTCGTCGACCAGGATGCCGATGGAGAAGATGAGGGCGAACAGGGTGACGCGGTTCAGCGTGTAGCCGAGCAGGTAGGTGAGGAGGAGGGTGAGCGCCAGCGTGACCGGGACGGCGACCGCCACCACCAGCGCCGAGCGCCAGCCCATGGCGACGAGGATGAGCCCGATCACCGACAGCGTGGCGATGAGCAGGTGCTCGATGAGCTCCGTGGACTTGTCCCCGGCGGTCTCGCCGTAGTTGCGCGTGACGTCGACGGTCACGCCCTCGGGGATGAGCGTGCCCCGGAGGGTGTGCACCTTCTCCTTCACCCGGTCGGCGAGCTCGGTGGCGTTCGTGCCCGCGCGCTTCGCGACCACGATGGTCACCGCCTGCTCGAAGCCCTCTCCGCCGCGCGCGGCCGTCAGGACAATTGGCGGCTCCGGCTCGGGCCCGTCGACCACCCGGGCCACGTCCTCGAGGTAGACGGGTCGCTGGCCGCGCGTCGCGACCACCGTGCGCCGGAGCTCCGACGCGGCGAGGACCTGGCCCCGCGCCTCCACCACGAAGCGCTGGTTGCCGTCGACGAGCGCGCCGGCGGGGAGCTGGAGGTTGGCGCTCCGGAGCGCGGGCTCGATCTCGGCGATGGAGACGCCGAGCGTCCGCATGCGCGCGGGGTCGGGCTCGATCCGGACGGTCCGGCGCGCCCCGCCGAGGACGCTCACGTTGGCGGTGAGCGGGACGCTCGAGATCTCCCGCGCGACCTCGTCGGCGAGCTTGCGCAGCTCTCCCGCCGGGCGGGACGCGCCGTGGAGCGTCAGGGTCAGGAAGGGGACGTCGTCGATGGTGAGGAGCCGCACCACCGGCTGCATCGCGCCGGAGGGGAGCAGCTCGGGGTGGGCGAGCAGCTCCTGGCTCACCTTGACGAGGCTCGCCTCGAGGGGCTCGTTCACCTTGAACCGCACGGTCAGCATCGAGGCGTTCGGCACGCTCGTGCTGTAGAGGTACTCGACGCCGGTGAGACCCCACAGGCGGCGCTCGAGCGGCGTCGTGACCTGGGCCTCCACCTCCGCGGGCGTCGCGCCCGGGTAGCCCACGATGATGTCCACCATGGGCACGATGATCTGCGGCTCCTCCTCGCGGGGCGTCAGCGCGACGGCGGTGACCCCGAGCAGGATCGACGCCACCACGATGAGCGGCGTGAGCTTCGACCGCAGGAAGCCCTTCGCGGCCCGCCCTGCGAGCCCCAGCCGCTTCTCGGCCGGCTCGCTACCCTCCATGGACCACCTCCACCTGCTGGCCGTCGCGGAGCGCCCCGGGAGCGTCGATCACCTGCTCGCCGGGCTCGAGGCCGGCCCGGACCGGGACGCGGTCACCCACCGGCTCGCCGAGGGCGAGCCAGCGCAGGTGGGCCTTGCCGTCCTTCGCCACGAAGACCCCGGTGAGATCGCCGCGCTCGACGAGCGCCGTCCGGGGAACCCACGCGGTCCGGGAGGTTGCGCCGCCGGGGACCTCCAGGCGGGCGAACATCCCGCTGCGCAGGCCCGTCCCGGTGCCGAGCACGGACGCCCGCAGGCTGCGGCGGTGGGTCAGGGCGTCGCCGCCCGGGGTGAGCGCCGTGATCTCGGCCTCGCCCTGGGCGTCGGTGGTCGCGAACCGCGTGCGCTGCCCGATCCGGAGACCGCGCGCCTCGGCGTCGGAGAGGGTAGCCTGGAGCTCGAGCGCGCCGCCCTCCAGCTCGAGGATGGGCTGACCGGGGCCGACGAGGTCACCCACGTTCACCCGGCGCGCCTGCACCGTCCCGGCGAACGGGGCTCGCAGCTGGGAATGGGCGATGGTCGCCTTGGTTCCGGCGACGGCCGCCGCGGCCTGGGCGCGCTGGGCCTCGGCCTGCTCGAGCTCGACGGGGGTGGCGGCGCGGGTGGCCACGAGCTCGGTGATGCGCTTCTCGTAGGCCGTCGCGTTCTTCAGGGCAGTCTCGGCGGCATCGAGCTGCGCCCGCACGTCGGCATCGGAGAGCCGGACGAGGAGCTGCCCCTCGGTCACCCGGGACCCCTCCTCGACGAGGATCTCGGCGACCGTGGCCGAGATCCGGGTGGAGAGGGTGGCGCTCCGGGCCGCGGCGAGACGGGCCGCGATCCAGGAACCGCCGGAGGGGGCCTCCGTCCTGGCGAGCTTCACCGGGACGGGCGCCGCTGCCTGCCTCCCCGAGGGAGGCTCGGAGGCGGAGACGGCAACCGCAGACGACGAGAGGACGAGTGCGGCGACGAGGCGGGTGGAAACCTTGCGGGACAGGCTCACGACTGGACTCCTTCCACGGGTAGGCCCAGCGCGAGCTCGAGCTGCGCGCGGGCGATTCGGGTCTCGAACTGGCTCCGGAGCAGGAGGGCACGCGCCCCTGCGAGGGCGGCCTCGGCGTCGAGGACGTCCGAGAGCGGCAGGAGGCCCTGCCGGTAGCGGGCCTCCCGGAGCGAGCGGGCCAGCTCCGAGGCGTTCACCGCCTCGCGCGCCGCCCGCACCCGGGCGGCGGCCGTCGTGACGGCACGTCGCGCTTCCTCGACCTCGCGGCTCGCCTGGACCTCCTGCCAGCGCGCGGCGGAGGCGGCGGCCGCCGATCGGGCCTCGGCCGCCTGGATGGAGCCCAGGCTCGACGCGCCGAACTCCCAGCGGGCCACGATCGCCGCGGACCACCAGAAGCCACCCTGGCTGAACGAGTAGCTCAGGGTGTCGACACCGGCCGTGGCGAAGACGGCCGGGAGGAGCGACGCACGGGACATCCCGACCCCCTCCTCGGCGGCCGTCGCGCGGAGGTGGGCCGCCACCACGTCGGGGCGCTGGAGCGTCGCGTCCTCCGGGGCCTGGCCGGTGGCCGGGAGGGGCGCCACCAGCGCTGGCGACGGATCGACGGGGGTCACGAGGCTCGTCCGGGCCGGGTCGATGCCGGTCAGCATGGCGAGCACCGATCGAGCCGAGCCGAGCTGCTGCTGCACGTTCGCCTGCTCGGCCTCGGCCTGGGCCCGGAAGGCGACCGCCCGGGCGAGGTCGGCGTCGAGCGCGAGCCCCTTCGCGTTGCGCTCGCCGACGAACCGCTCGATCTCCCGCGCGTGAAGGAGGACGTCGTCGGCGTACCTGAGCCCCTGGGCGCCGATCTGGACGCCGAAGTAGGCCTGCACGACCGCGAGCGCCATCTCCTCGCGGCGGCGCGCCTGGGTGCTCGCCTCGGCCCCGGCCTGTGCCGCGGCGGCGTTCTGGCCCGCCAGGATCCGGCCGCCCATCCAGATCGGGATGGTGACGGCCGCCCCGATGCCGAAGCCACCGGTCGGGTCGGGGTAGTTCAGCCGGGCCGGATCGAAGTCCTCGCTCGTGATCCGCCGCTCGTTGAGCTTGATGCCGAAGACGCCGACCGGCTCGCTGGATGCGATGCCCTTCGCCGTCACCGAGACGGTGGGCCAGTGGCCGTCGCGCGCTGCCCGGGCGTCGGCCTGTGCCGCCTCGACCTGGTGGGCTCCGGCCGCCAGGCCGGGATTCTCCTTCCAGGCCGAGCGGATGGCGTCCTCGATCCGGACGCCGTCGCCGGCGAGGGGCGCGGATGGAAGGGCTACGACGAGGAGGAGAGCGACCAGGGTGGCGCGGATGGGAGTCACCGCGAGCAAGAGCCAGCCGGACCGGGATGGATTCGCAGGAAGATCTTCTCAGCGGGGACGGGGCGCCGACGAGGCACGTAATGAGCAGCGCCTCCGGGTTCATCCGGATGGGGACCTCTCCCCCGCGCCCCTAGCTGAAGTTCTTCACCCGTGGCCACGCGACCGGGAGCGGGACCTTCATCCCGCGGGCGACGTAGATGGGCTGCCCGGTCTCGTAGGGCATGGCGTACGGGTGGTCGAGCCAGCCGGCAACCTCGACCTCGCGGAACTGCGCCTCGAGCTCGGCCCGGCTGCCGCCGATGACGATGACGACGCTCCCGTCGTGTCCGCGCGGACCCCAGAGGAAGTACTCGTTGTGGCCGCTGATGGCGGGCGGCAGGCCCAGCGCGCGCCCGAAGACGTCGATGGCGGCCGCCTCGCCGTAGTTGCGGCCGTAGAAGACCGCGCGGGCGCGGTCGGCGGGGGGAAGCGCGGCGTGCACCGCCGCGACCTTGGCCGCCATCTCGGGCCAGCCGTGCATGTCGGCGAAGTGCTGGGGGAGGACGCCGAGCGCGTTGCGCTCCCCCGCGGTCGCGGAAGGGCCGAGGCCGAGGAAGCCGGCGTACGCGACGTACCTCTCCACGGGGAGGACCGGCACCGCCATCGGCGCGAGGGCGACGCCGCCCACCGCCACCGCCGCGACCACGGCTCCCCGCGCCGCGGGGGCCCGGAGCCAGCGCTCGATCGCGACGGCTCCGGCGGCGAGGAGCACGGGGTAGATGGGGGTCGCGTAGGTGGCCTTCCCGTGCAGTGCGACGAGCACGGCGACGAGGACCACCCAGGCGATCGCGAATGCCCGGTAGACCGGGAGCGCCGGCTTGCGCGCGAGCCACCACAGGCCGGCCATCCAGATGGGCGCCGCGACGGGGCCGACGAGCAAGACCTGCTGCGCCAGGAAGGCGAGGGGGGAGAGCGGCAGGTTCTTGCCCTTCACGCCCGCCGCGCCGAGCTCCAGGAACGGCCATCCGTGCCGCGCCTGCCAGAGGAGGTTGGGCGCGACGATGGCGAGGGCCAGCGCGGCCCCCACGTAGATCCAGGGACGGCGGAGCGAGCGGCGCACGGGGGTGAAGAGGAGCCCCACCGCCAGCGAGGCCAGGAAGAAGGCGATGAGGTACTTGCCGAGGAGGCTGAAGCCGACCACGGCGCCGAAGGGGATCCACCAGCGCTCGTCACCGGTTCCGGCGAGGCGCACGACGCACCAGCTGCACGCGAGCCAGGTGAGGGGCTGGAAGAGGTCGGTCGAGACGAAGAGCCCGAAGGCGAGGAAGACGAGCCCTCCCATCACGGAGAGCCCGGCGAGCCACTGCGCGAAGCGGCCGCCGCCCAGGAGCCGCGCGAACTCGGCGGTGAGCGCGACGGTGGCCGACATCGCGAGCGCCGGCACGAGCCGGAAGAGGACGAGCGAGCCGCCGGACAGGTGGTAGGACAGCGCGGCGACGAGCGGCGCGAGGGGAGGCTGGTCCACGTATCCCCAGGCCAGCCTCTCGCCGCAGACGATGAAGTAGAGCTCGTCGCGGGAGAAGCCGTAGCCCCGGTTCACGACGAGGTGCAGGGCCAGCGTCGCGAGGCCGAGGAGGAGGGAGGGACGGAGCACGTCGCGCTGGCGCTGTTCGTCCGGCATGGGCGAGGAGAGGAGGCGGGAAGGATACCAGGGGCGCCGTGCCCCGGAGCATCCGTCGCACGGGTCGCATCGCAGGAACGCAACGCCTCCACGGGCCTACACCGGCCCCTCGCCTCCGGGCCACGGACGCGTCTAGGATCGACCTCATGCGCCCCGGGGGACCTCTCGCGCTGCTCTCGCTGACCGCCGTTCTCGCCGGGTGTGGCGGAAGCGGGAGCACCGGTCCGGCCGGGCCGGCTGGCCCGACCGGTCCCACGGGCCCCGCCGAGCTCCGCTGCACCGGCACCGCGCCGCCGCTCCCGCCGCACCTCGCCGTGGGCTACGCCGGGGCCCTGCCGGCCTCGGGGACGGGCGGCTTCGACCTGCGCTACCAGTACGTCGCTGGCGTGCTCGCGCCGGATCCCGGCTGCCTCGGCCCTGGCCGCGCGAACGCGGTCGGCTGCGGCACCGAGTGGTGGGGCACCTGGCAATGGGACCAGCTTCCGCCGGGCCGCTTCGTCCCGGACTTCGTCTCCGCCACCGCCGGCGCGGGCCTCCGCCCCATGTTCACCTACTACGTCCTCTTCCCCGCTGCCCAGCGGCGGCTCGGCATCTCCGAGGGTACACCGGAGGTCACGGTGGCGGCCCGGGATCGCGCCTTCATGACCGCGTACCTCGACGACTTCCGCTTCTTCCTCCGGCAGCTCGGCAGCGCTCCCGCGATCGTGCACGTCGAGCCGGACTTCTGGGGCTACGCGCAGCATGCGGCCCGGGCGGCCGGGGTGGACGCCCACGGGCTCGCCGCGGCGGTGTCGACCGCGAACCCCACCGACTGCGCCTCCGCGGAGGACTCCATCGCCGGGCTGGGGCGCTGCATGATCTCCATGGTCCGCACCCATGCTCCCGGAGCGCTCGTGAGCCTGCACGGTTCGGCGTGGGCGAGCGGCTTCGACTGCGTGTCGAACCGGTCGGCGTCCCTCGACGTGGCGGCGGAGGCCCGCAAGACCGCCGACTTCCTGGCCGCGGCGGGGGGCGCCTGCGCCGATCTCGTGGTTGTGGACCTCTCCGACCGCGACGCCGGCTGGTACGAGCGCCAGTCGCCCCCGCGCGACAGCTGGCTCGACGCGACCGACGCGACGCTTCCCAGCTTCACCCAGGCCTTCACCTGGTCGAGGGCGCTCGCCGATCGCACCGGGAAGAAGGTGCTCTGGTGGCAGCTGCCGGTGGGGAACATGTCGCTCGGCAACACCTGCGGCGCCTGGCAGGACAACAAGCTCGACTACTTCTTCGACCATCCGGACCGGGTGGCGGCAAGCGGCGCCACCGGGATGGCCTTCGGGAGCGGAGCGACGTGCCAGACCGACCCGGACAGCGACGGGGGACACCTCCGGGCCCGGGCTGCGGCGCTGGCCGGGGCGGGTGGGCAGCCCACCGGGCCGTGACCTGAACGGAGTCCCTCCGAAGGGGCTGCCGGACGGGCGTAAACGTCGCGTCGGGACGCGGGCCAGCGGTTCTGCCCGGCCACCGCCCTTCCCGGGTCGCGGCGGGGGTTCGATCGCCGGACTATCGCCTCTCCATGCGTAACGGGAACACCCACCGAGGAGCCGCACATGATGAAGGACATCGAGGGACTGTTCGGGAAGACCGTCGGCGAGATCGAGCGCCTGCTCAGCACGAAGACCGTCGTCGGCGAGCCCATCGTGGTCGAGGGCCACAGCGTGATCCCGCTCGTCAGCGTCGGCTTCGGGTTCGGCGTGGGCGGCGGTGAGGGAAACGATCCGAAGAAGGGGGCCGGCAGCGGCGGCGGTGCCGGAGGGGGCGGCGGGGTGAAACCCGTCGCGGTGATCATCGCGAGCAAGGACGGCGTCCGGGTGGAGCCGGTGAAGGGCGTCGCCACCTCGCTCGTCGAGAAGGTCGCCGACGTCGCCGCTCGGTTCACGCCCCAGCGAAAGCCGGAAGGGTAGTCCGGTCGCGTCGTGACCGCCGTGCTCGTCGTCGCCGCGGTCCTTCTCGCGCTCGGTCTCGTGCTCGCCATCCCGCTCGAGGTGGAGTTTCACCTGGAGCGGCGAGCGGCGACACGGGGGCGGGTGGTGATCCGCTGGCTGTTCGGCGCGATCCACGCGGAGGTATCCGTTCCGTCGGGGCGCCGAGCCGGCAAGCGCGAGAAGTCGAGGGCCCGGGCCCGCGACGGCGAGCAGGGCCGGCGGCGGGGAAGGGGCCGCCGGATGCTCTCCGCCATTCGAGACGACGCGTTCCGGGCCCGTGCCTGGCGCTTCGCCCAGGAGCTGCTCCGGGCGGCGCGCCTCGACGACGTGTACCTCCACGCCAGGCTCGGGCTCGGTGATCCGGCCGACACGGGTCGGCTGTGGGCGCTCCTCGGGCCCGTCGGGGCCGCGGCCTCGGCCCTGCCCGGAGTCGACGTCCGTCTCGAGCCGGAGTTCCTGGATCCGGTCCTCGAGGTCGAGGCTCGCGGGAAGGCCGTCGTGGTCCCGCTCGAGATCCTCGTTCTCGTCGGAGCCTTCCTCGTCGCTCCGGTTTCCCTCCGGACCTGGCGGATGCTGCGGGCCACCGATGCCTGACGACCGGCCTTCCCAGAGCGGCCTCCGTCCCGGCGCGACCGTTCGAATCGGGCGGGTGAGCGTGCTCGCCATCGAGCGCGTCGCGGTGAGTTCCTGGCACGGCGAGACGTGGGGCTGGGTTTCCGCCGTCGTGGAGCCAGTCGCGGTCGTCGTTCGCGATCCCCTGGGCACGCGTGCGATCGGCATGGACGGAGCCCCGATGGAGTTCGGGATCCTCGTGGAGCAGGTGCCCGGGCTCGCGGCGATCCTCGAGGGAGCGTGCTGAGGCCGGTTGACCCGTCTCTGCGGCCAGGGGTCCACCGTTACGGCGCCGGTACGAATCCACTTTCCAGGGGATGAGCCGGGCTCAGCGGGCGGTGGAGGCGACCCTCGAACCGGCCTCAGCACGTGGCCAGGGCATGTCCGTCCCCCGGGTAACCTCGACTCGCCGGGAGACTGGCCAACGAACCCCGGCGGAAAGGACGTCGAGTGGTCGAGACCACCGGATCATCGAAGCCGGGAGAGATCCTCGAGCTCGAGATCGCGTGCGCCGAGTGCGGGGAGTGCGCCGCGAAGATCGCCCTCGTTCCCCCGGGGAAGAAGCACCGGAAGGCCGGTTCCACGGCACGCGGGGACGTGGGCGTCTACGACGGCATCGGCCGCGGGGACGGCGGCAGCTACATCGTCGAGAGCATCACCGGGAAGTGCGTGCACACGATCCCTGCCGAGTACGTCGAGCCGATGCGCCAGGCCCTGGAGCAGAAGGACTGGGCGAGGCTGTACAAGGCCGACCCCGAGCTCGTCCCGAGCTGGTGCCGCATGTGCGCTGCGCACTACTGCCGGAAGCACACGGTGACGCTGCCCTTCTTCGACGAAGGCTTCTACGACTACACCATGGGGTGGTGCCCGAAAAACCACCCGCGCAAGGTCGACGACTAGGACGGGACCTCTCCCGTCACACCCACCGCATCCCGCCGTCCCCCGTGAAGAGGAGCCCGCACCGGATGGCTCCTGCCTTCGCGAGCCCGAGCTTCACCAGGATCCGCCCGTACTCGCGCACCTGCTCGACGTAGGCCGGGTAGCCCTCCGTCACGGCTCCCCGGGGCGGCGCCTCGGTCTAAAGATCGACGACGACGACGTTTCCTTCCTTCGCCGAGAGCAGGTCGAGGTAGCCGAGCAGGAGCTTCCCGTCGACCGTGGGCTGGGCGTCGCCTGCCAGCGTGGTCCGGCGAACGGAGCCGGGGGACCTCTCGACGATCACCTCGGAGCCGTCTCTGCCGTACGGCCCGGCAGGACGAGAAGCACCGCTCCCGCGACGAGCGCAACCCCGCCCAGGTGGAAGGCGAGGAGATGCGGCATGGAGCCGTGCGCGCCGCAGGTGATCTGAAGAACGGCGTCAGCCGCCAGCGCCCCGGCCAGCGCGCCGCCCGCCACGGTCCTGCGTACCGCCGTCCCGGACCCTCCCCGAACCCCGAACCAGGCCGCGCCACCGACGACCAGCGCGGACAAGAGCTCCACGGACAGGCAGACGACGCCGTGGTCGGCCGCGAGGTCACCGGGGCCTCCGCTGACGAGCGCAGCGGCAAGGGAGGCCGAGACGGCCGTCAGGACGACGCCGAGCGCCATCCGTCCCGACAGTGCGGCAACGCCAAGGGCTGCCACCGCGAGCAGGGAGCCGAGGATCCAGTCCTCGGGAGCCCCGGACCGGTCTCGCCCGAGCGCGAGCAGCAGGCCGAGCACGGCGGCCGTCCCCAGGGCCGGCCACGGGGAGATGCGTGCCACCAACGGCTTGCGATCCCGGGCCAGCCCTGCGAGGTCGCCCACCGGCGATGCCGCGAGCGCGTCGAACCGAGCCAGGAGGGCGTCGCTCAGCGCGAGCGAGATCTCGGGTTCCGGGAGGAGGGCCACGGTGCGAGCCGCCACCTCGAGCTGCCTTACGTAGGTGCGGCACCCCTCGCACCCCATGACGTGGCGGTCGAATCGCAGCCGAGCGAGGAACCCGAGGCTGCCCTCGCTCCTGTCGGTCGCCATCTCCACCGCACGCTTGCAGGTCAGCATCACCGCGCTCCATCCAGCCTTGCTTCCAGCGCCTCCCGGACCTTGGCCCGAGCACGGTGCAAGAGCACCCTCTGATTCGTCAAGGTGATCGAAAGAAGATTACAGATCTCGTCCGCCTCCAGCCCCTCGACGTCCCGCAGCGTCAGGACCGCCCGCTGCGTCTCGGGAAGCTCGGCGATGCAGGCCTCGATGGCGGCCCGGGTCTCTGCGCCCATGGCGAGCCGCTCGGGGTTCTCCTCGTTCCAGCTGGACGGCGGGTCTCGCCAGGAGCCCTCGCCGTCGAACAGGTGCGGGTCGAGCGACGAGCCATCGCCGTCGCCCATGCCGCCGAGCGCCGAGAAGGGAACGGTTCGCCCGTCGCGCATGAACCGCGTCCGGGCCTTGTTCACGCAGATCTGGAAGAGCCACGTCCGGAGGGAAGACCGCCCCTCGAACGCCTCCAGTCCAGTGAGCACGGCGAGCCAGGTCTCCTGGACGAGCTCCTCTGCAGTGGCCTGGTCCCGTACCAGGGTGCGTGCGACGCGGAGGAGGGACCCGGCATGACGCTGGACGAGCGCCGCGAACGCTGCCCGATCCCCGGCGCGCAGCCGAGCGAGCAGGCCGGCGTCGGCATCACGGAGGGTCTGGGTAGCAGGGGCCATCCTCGGGTCCGCGCCATCATGGTCCCGTCGAAGCTCCGGGCAGGTCCCTGAAGGGGCGTGCGAGGGACGGATGTAATGGTTCGACTTGATCGGCGTCAACCCGGGCATGAGCCGAGACTCCTTCGCCGCCTCCGTCTCCCTGGCCGCAGCCCTCGCCCTCGTCGCTCCCAATGTCGCTCGTGCGGGGGAGTTCGAGGTGAACCCGGATGCCGGCAACAACTCTTTCTCCGCCGTCTTCGACGCCAAGCTCGGCGAGCGCATCAACGCGGTCAGCTCGGCCATCGGCTGCCAGCTGACCTACGACGAGAAAGCCGGCCTCGCCTCCGGGAAGTGCTCGGTTCCCATCGAGAGCATCCGCGTCGACAACGACGACACCAAGAGCGACCACTTCCGCCAGTGGACCACGAACAAGAAGAGCGACCCGGCCCAGTGCCGCATCGAGGCCGTCTTCTCCGGGGTGAAGGTGGGCACGCTCGTCGCCGGCATGCCGGCTGCCTTCGGCGCCGAGATCCCGTTCACGGTCTGCGGCCGGGGACGGGCGGGCGGCGTGAAGGAGAAGGTGAGCGGCACGGCGCTCCTGTTCCCGGCCGGAACCTACGGTGAGAAGACCACCATTCGAATTCGCGCCACCGTCGCCGACTTCGACCGCGACGCCTACCGGATCGGCCCGAAGTACACCGACGGCTGGCTGGCCCGCGTGCAAGCGCTCGCCACCGTCGTCGCCGAGAAGGGCACCGTCGAGCTCTCTCTCTTCGCCAAGGCGAAGTGAACGCAGCACCCACCGCAGCACCACCACCACCGAAAGGAAGCACCATGATCCACGACGCCATGAAGGGCGCAGCCGTCGCCGCCGCCGTCTGCTCGATGTTCGTCGCCGGGAACGCCCGCGCCGACGAGAAGCCCGCCCAGGGCGCGGTCCACTGCGCCGGCATCAACTCCTGCAAGGGGCACGGGAGCTGCGCCGGGGCGGACAACGCCTGCAAGGCCCAGAACTCCTGCAAGGGCAAGGGCTGGGTCGAGACGAAGAGCGAGAAGGAGTGCAAGGACAAGGGCGGCAAGGTCGTCGCCGCGAAGATGTAGCCCGTGAACCCGAACCGGAGCCCGGAGCCGGCCGCGATGCCGGCTCCGGGACACCCGCCATGAAGACGCCGCACAGCGACCTCGGGCACGGCATCGGACTCCGCACCAAGCACTTCAGCCGCTTCCTGGCGGAGCGCCCCCAGGTCGACTGGGTGGAGGCCGTGACCGAGAACTTCATGGCACCGGGAGGCCGCCCCATCGCCGTCCTCGAGAAGGTGCGGGCCGAGGTCCCGGTCGTGCTGCATGGCGTGTCGCTCGCCATCGGATCGGTCGATCCCATCCCGGAGACCTACCTCGGTGACCTGGCCAGGATCGTGAAGCGCGTCCAGCCGGCGATGGTCTCCGATCATCTCTGCTGGGGGACCCACCGGGGCCAATACGTCCATGACCTCCTGCCGCTGCCCTACACCGAGGAGTCGCTCGCCCACGTCGTCTCGCGAGTCACCCAGGTCCAGGACCGACTGGGTCGGCAGCTCCTGCTCGAAAACCCCTCCTCGTACGTGGCGTTCCGGGACTCGACGATGACCGAGTGGGACTTTCTCGCCGAGCTCACCCGTCGGTCGGGCTGCGGAATCCTCCTCGACGTGAACAACGTCCACGTGAGCTCGCGGAACTTCGGCTTCGACTCCGTCGAGTACCTGCTCGGGATCCCCGTCGACTGCGTGGGCTACTTCCATCTCGCGGGCCACACGGACAAGGGCAAGTACCTGCTCGACAGTCACGACCACGCCATCCCGGCGCCCGTCTGGGAGCTCTACCGGATTGCCGTCCGCCGATTCGGTCGGGTCCCGTCACTCGTGGAGTGGGATGACGCCATCCCGCCCCTGGAGGAGGTCGTGGCCGAAAGCCGGAAGGCCGCCGCCGTCGAGGCCGACGAGCTCGCGGCGGCCATGAGGATGGCGTCATGACTCTCGCCGAGACGCAGGCCCTCTTCCACGAGATCCTCTCGGCCCCGGGGAGCGTCGATCCCCGTCGAATCGAGGAATGCTTCGCAGGGACGCCGGACCTGCCGGCCATCGACCGCCTCACCATCTACTCCGACATGTACCTGTGGCGGCTCGTCGACGCGCTGCGGGAGACCTTCCCGAACGTGGTCCGCTACCTGGGCGACGAGCAGTTCGCGGCGCTCGCGGAGGACTACGTTCGCCGAAATCCCTCGGAGCATCACGACGTGGGTCGGGTGGGGCGGCTCCTGGCCGTCTTCCTGCGCTCGTACCCGGACCCGGAACGACCCGACCTCGCCGATCTGGCGGAGCTCGAATGGGCGCGGCACCAGGTCTTCTTCGCGGCCCCCGCGGAGCCGGCAGGGCCCGAAGCCTTCGCCGCGCTCACGCCCGAGGTCTTCGCCCGCACCTCCCTCGTGCTGTCTCCGGCGCTGCGTGTCCTGGTCCTCGACCACGACGCCGCTTCGCTCTGGCGGCGGCTGGAGGACGGAGAGCCGCCCGGACGGCCCTCGGCGGTCGTGTGCGCCGTGGCGGTGTGGCGACGGGGATTCGACGTCGTCCACGCCCCGGTCTCCATGGACGAGGCCTTGGCGCTGGAGGGGGCAGCCGCGGGTCACTCCCTTGCCAGCATCTGCGCTTCGTTCAGCGAGCAGGAGGACCCCACCGCCTCGGCCCACGCCGCGCTCGCGAGCTGGATTCGGGAGGGGTGGATCGCTGGTCTGGCCGATCCGGCCCCCGTCCAGCTCCTGGTCACGCCGCCCATGCCCCAAGGGCTCGAGCGCGCGCGGTAGCTGACGCGACGGGAGCCTCCGAGCTTCCGGCGACGAACCCGAGGAGGGCGCCGTAGACCATGTGGCCGAGGAACGCCGCCATCACGGCCTTCGCTCCGCAAGCATTCGCGCGATCATCGCGGGCACGTCCATGGGGTGCCCGAGCATCATCGGGGCGACGTACTTCATCATCAGGCTGAAGACGATGGTGGCGACGGCGCCGCCGAGGATTGTCCTTCCGGGTCCAGGTGTCATGGCGCTCCCGCGCAGGAAGGGCCCCCGGGAATCGGGGACCTGACGAGGTGCCCCGCATGGGAGACGGTGGCCCGGGGTTCCATCCGGATCGCGAAAAGGCGAGGGATGCCCCGTGAAGGAAGCGCCGATCTCCGGGTCGACCTCCACTTGCGTCCGAATTGCCATCGGCCCGACCTACCGGGCGGACATGTGGGCGGCCCTGGATGGCAAACCGAACCTGTGGCCGGCCGAGCTCGTGCGGGAGACGTACGGGTCGTTCGCGACCGCGTGGCAAGCCAAGGCGGATCGTCGGATCCTCACCGCGACCGAGATCCAAGCTCTCTTGTCGCCTCGATGAAGAGGCGCAGCGGTGGAGATCGCTGGGCTCGGCTGGGGAAGTAAAGGAAGAAGCCCGGCACCTTCGCCGCGTAGGGCTCCAGGACCTCGACGAGCCGTCCAGCCCGAAGGGCGTCCTTCACGACGGCCTCGACGACGTAGGCCAGCCCCAGGCCCCTCTCGACCATTGCGAGCGCCAGCTCGCCGTGGTTGGTGACGATTCTTCCCCGCACGGGGACTCGCCAGCTCCGCTTCCCGCGCTCCAGCTCCCAGGCGAAGAGCGCCCCGCTCGACGGGATGCGGAAGGTCAAGCACTCGTGGCGCAGCAGGTCCTCCGGCTTCTGGGGTGTCCCGTGCTTCGCGAGGTAGGAGGGCGCGCCGACGACGATGAACCGGAAGGGATCGGTCAACCGGACATGCACCATGTCGCGGTCGACGGCCTCGTGCAGGCGGATGCCCGCGTCGTAGCCATCGGCGACGATGTCCACGAACCGGTTCTCCACCACCACCTCGACCTCCACCCGGGGATGCCGGGCGAGGAAGGCCGGCAGCACCGGCTCGATGACGAGAGGCACTGCAACCGCTGGCACCGACAGCTTGAGCCGCCCCACCGCCTCCCCGGACGGAGCCGCTACGTTCCTCAGGGCCTCAACGGCTTGCTCGAGCCCTGGACCGGCCCGCTCGGCCAAGCCTCGCCCGGCCTCGGTCAGCGCCACGCTGCGCGTCGTCCGGGTGAAGAGAACGGTCCCGAGGTGGCGCTCGAGTTGCCGCACCGACTGGCTCACCGCCGCGACGGAGACGCCCAGGTCGCGCGCTGCGGCGGTGAAGCCTCGAAACCGCGCCACGGCGAGGAAGACGTGGAGTTGAGGGAGGAGCGCCCGGTTCATGAAGCCAGCATGATGGCCAGCCGACTCATTATCAAGTCCAGCTTAAGAGCCCATCCACCCCGCACCATCTACAGCCTCCCACGTCGTGGGCGTAGCTTTCGTCCATGCCATCGAGCCGCAGGACCGGAATCGGACGCCGTGCATTCCTGAAGTCTGCCGGAGCACTCGCCGCCGTGCCGCTCCTGGGGCGCGCGGACGGGCCGACCCCCACGCCCCCAGCACCGCCCGGGGAACCGCGGTCCCCGGAGACGGCCGGGAGGCGGCGGCTGGGCTCCCTGGAGGTCTCCAGCGTCGGGCTCGGCGTCCAGAACATGAGCCGCACCTACCAGACCACCATCCCGACCCGGCCCGAGATGCTCCGCATCATCCGGAAGGCCTTCGAGCAGGGCGTCACCTTCTTCGATGCGGCCGAGGCGTACGGCCCCCACGAGGTCGAGCGCATCCTCGGCGAGGGCGTCGCGCCCTTCCGCGACCGGATCGTGATCGCCTCCAAGTTCGGCTGGAACATCGACCTGGAGACGGGGCAGCGCCGCCCGGGCTTGAACAGCCGCCCGGCCCACATCAAGCTGGCCGTCGCGGGGATGTTGAAGCGCCTCCGCACCGACCGCATCGACCTGCTCTACCAGCACCGGGTCGACCCCGAGGTCCACATCGAGGACGTCGCCGGCGCGGTGAAGGACCTCATGGACGAGGGCAAGGTGCGGCACTGGGGCCTTTCCGAGATGGGCCTCGGCACGCTGCGCCGCGCCCATGCCGCCCTGCCGGTGAGCGCCGTCCAGAGCGAGTACTCGATGCTCTGGCGCGGCCCCGAGGCGCAGGTCCTCCCGACCTGCCAGGAACTCGGCATCGGGTTCGTGCCCTGGAGCCCCCTGGGAGTCGGCTTCCTCACTGGCGCCATCGACGCGAACTCGCGGTTCGCCCAGGGCGACATCCGCGGCATCGAGTCCCGCTTCTCGCCGGAGAACCTGCCGCACAACCTCGCGCTGGTCGCGGTCGCCGCGCGCTGGGCCGAGCGGAAGCAGGCCTCGCCCGCCCAGATCGCGCTCGCCTGGCTCCTGGCACGGAAGCCCTGGGTCGTGCCCATCCCCGGGACGACCCAGATGGCGCACATGCTCGAGAACGTCGGCGCGACGGGCGTGCGGTTCACACCGGCCGAGCTCGCCGAGCTCGATGGCGCGGTAGCAGCCGTCCAGGTTCGCGGCGCACGTCTCCCCGAGCAGGTGCTCCTGTTCTCGGGAGTGGAGGCGCCTCCACGGCGTTGATGCAGTGCCAGTGACGAGGAGTGCTGATCATGAAGAAGCGCAGGCTGGGAAGAGGTGGGCTCGAGGTATCGGCAATCGGGCTCGGGACCATGAGCATGACGTCCGCGTATGGCCCTGGGATGAACAAGGACGCCGCGGTGTCGCTGATCCGGGCGGCGGTCGACAGGGGCGTGACGTTCTTCGACACGGCCGAGGCCTACGGGCCCTTCGAGAACGAGCGGCTGGTCGGCGAGGCGCTCGCGCCCGTCCGCGACGAGGTCGTCATCGCCACCAAGTTCGGGTTCGGGATCAACGCGGATGGGACCCGCCACGGCCTGAACAGCAAGCCGGAGCACGTCCGTGAGGTCGCGGAAGCGATTCTGAAACGCCTCCGCGTGGAGACCATCGATCTCCTGTACCAGCACCGGGTCGATCCCAGCGTCCCCATCGAGGAAGTGGCCGGTGCCGTGAAGGGGCTCATCGAGCAGGGCAAGGTGAGGCACTTCGGCCTCTCCGAGGCGAGCGCGAAGACCATCCGGCGGGCGAATGCGGTGCTGCCGGTGGCGGCGGTCCAGAGCGAGTACTCGCTCTGGACGCGGGACGTGGAGCAGAACGGGGTCCTCGCCAGCTGCGAGGAGCTCGGGATCGGCTTCGTGCCGTTCAGTCCGCTCGGTGCGGGCTTCCTGACCGGGAAGATCGACTCCACGACGTCCTTCGATCCAGCCGACTTCCGGACGATCTCGCCACGCTTCACGCCGGAGGCGCGCAAGGCCAACCAGGCCGTGGTGGACCTGCTCACCGCCATCGCCACCCCGAAGCACGCGACCGTCGCACAGATCGCGCTGGCATGGTTGCTCGCGCAGAAGCCGTGGATCGTGCCCATCCCGGGCACCACCAAGCTCCACCGGCTCGAGGAGAACCTCGGCGCCGCCGAGGTCGAGCTCTCGCCGGAGGACCTGCGGGAGATCGGGCGTGCCTTCGCCAGCGTGTCGGTGCAGGGCGCCCGGCTCCCGGAAGCCGTGCTTGCGATGACGGACAAGTGAGGAAAGGCGAGTCCATCATGAAGACGCGAACGCTGGGAAGAAGCGGGCTGGAGGTCCCGGCCATCGGCCTGGGCTGCATGGGCCTCTCCTTCGGCCTGGGGCCGCCCACGGAGCGAGGTGAGGCCATCGTCCTCCTCCGGCTCGCCGTCGAGAAGGGCGTCACCTTCTTCGACACCGCGGAGTGCTACGGCCCCTTCGCGAACGAGGAACTCGTCGGCGAGGCGCTCGCGCCCTTCCGGAACCAGGTCGTCCTCGCCACCAAGTTCGGGTTCAAGGACGGCGACTCGAAGTCCGGCCTCGACAGCCGCCCGGCGCGCATCCGCGCCGTGGCGGAGGCCTCCCTGCGGCGGCTCCGCACCGACCGGATCGACCTCTTCTACCAGCACCGCGTCGACCCGGATGTCCCCATCGAGGACGTCGCCGGCACCGTGAAGGACCTCATCCGCGAGGGCAAGGTGAAGCACTTCGGCCTGTCCGAGGCCGGCGTGCAGACGATTCGCCGCGCCCACGCGGTCCAGTCGCTCACCGCGGTGCAGAGCGAGTACTCGCTCTGGTGGCGGAAGCCGGAGGAGGAGCTGCTCCCGGCGCTGGAGGAGCTCGGGATCGGCTTCGTCCCCTTCAGCCCGCTCGGGAAGGGCTTCCTCACCGGCAAGATCGACGAGAAGACCACCTTCGCCCCGAACGACTTCCGGAACATCGTCCCGCGGTTCTCCCCGGAAGCGCGGAAGGCGAACCTCGCGCTCGTGAACGTCCTCGGCGACATCGCAGGGCGGAAGAACGCCACCCCCGCGCAACTCGCGCTCGCGTGGCTCCTCGCGCAGAAGCCCTGGATCGTCCCGATCCCCGGTACGACCAAGCTGCGACGCCTGGAGGAGAACCTCGGTGCCGTGAGAATCGAGCTCACGCCGGACGACCTTCGCGCCATCGACGCCGCCGCGGCCAAGGTCCAGTTGCAAGGGGCGCGTTACCCCGAGGAGCTGGAGAAGCTCATCGGGCGGTAGTCACGGGCGAGCAGCCCCGCTCGAGACCGCGCAGCGGCAGAGTTGTTCAACGCTTCAAGAGGGGCGTCGGAGCGCGCGCCGGGCCTTCCCTGCCTTCTTCCGGGTCGTTTTCCTCGGCTTCCGGACAGGGCGCGATGCCTTGGCCTCCATCTCGATCCCGAAGATCTCCTCCAGGTGCGCGTCGTCGATCGCGGCGGCCGCGCGGTTCGCCTTGGCGAGCCCATTCGCCCGCCCGGCGTCGGCGATCAGCTCTGCCCCGTCCACCCCGCGAAGCGTGAAGAGGAGATCGGGTGCCTGGTCGAGTCGTGCACCGACGCCGTAGAGCACCGCCGCCAGGTGCTTGCAGAGGAAGACCCCGTCCGGGCAGGAGCAGCCCATCTCGATCTCGCGCGTTGAAGGGAAGAGCCCCTTCTCCCGGTGGCAGAGCACCGCCATGACCTCGGTGGAGAGCGTGCCCGAGAGGAGCTCGACGACGGTTCCGATCTGGCCCGCACACTCCTTCCGGGTCCGCTTCCATCGCGCCGGGGAAAGGGGCTCGATGCGAACCAGCACCTCGTAGATCTCGCTTCCGGAGACCAGCGCACGCAGCTCACCCTTCGTCACCTGCAGGTCGATGACTGAACCGTTCCGGGCGTAGGTCCGGCCGCGGGGAAGGCGGCTCTCGTAGTCGGCGTAGGATTCGAGGTGGCTGCACCAGGCCTTGCCCCAGAAGGTGGTGGCGATGGCTCGTCCGGAGATCTCGACGGGCCGTGGATCGAGCCCCTTCTTCCGGAGCTGCGCCAGCTTCCGGGCGGCGCGCTTGCGGCGCTCCGCCACCGAGACGTATGGGGCGAAGCCGTAGTACCCGTATCCCATCGACCCTCCTCGCGGTCACGTATCCGACGTCGCGCTTCGAAGGTCCAGAGAGACCATACGGAGGAGCTCCCGGTCGTCGAGCTCGGTGAGCCGGACCTCCCCGCCGCCCTCCAGCAGTTCCCGCGACAGGGACTGCTTCTCCTCGAGCATGGCGTCGATGCGCTCCTCGATCGTCCCGCGGCACACCAGCTTGTGCACGAGGACGCCGCGCCTCTGCCCGATGCGGAAGGCCCGGTCGGTGGCCTGGTTCTCCACCGCCGGATTCCACCAGCGATCGAAGTGGATCACGTGGGTGGCGGCGGTGAGGTTGAGTCCCGTCCCGCCCGCCTTGAGCGAGAGGACGAAGAAGGGGATGCCCTCGTCCTCCTGGAACCGTCGCACCAGCTCCGACCGCTCCTTCACCCGGGTCTCCCCGGTGAGCATGAGCCCCGGGCGTCCGAACGCCACGCCCAGGAAGCGCGCCAGCGGCTCCGCCATCTCGCGAAACTGCGTGAAGACGAGCGCCTTCTCCTGGCGGGAGGAGACGACCTCGGCGATCTCCCCCAGGCGGGAGAACTTGCCGCTCTCGACGGGCGCCCATCCGCCATCGCCGAGCCACTGGGAGGGGTGGTTGCAGATCTGCTTCAGGCGCAGGAGGTAGGAGAGGACGACCCCGCGCCGACGCATCCGGTCACCGGGCGCCACGCTCGCGACCTCCCGGGCGAGGTCCTCGACCGACTCCTCGTACAGTGCCGCCTGGCGCCTGGTGAGAGCGCAGAAGGCCTTCACCTCCGTCTTCTCCGGGAGATCGGCGATGACCGAGCGGTCGGTCTTGAGCCGGCGCAGGATGTACGGGCGGACCAGTTCCCGGAGCGCGGCGTGTGACGATGCGCCCTTCAGATAAGAGCCGAACTGCTTCGCGGATCCGAGAAGCCCGGGGTTCACGAAGTCGAAGAGGGACCAGAGATCGCCGGCGCGGTTCTCGACCGGCGTTCCGGTGAGGGCCAGCCTCCATCGCGACCGGAGATCCTTCACGGCGCGCG
Source organism: Anaeromyxobacteraceae bacterium (assembly GCA_049586815.1). Lineage (GTDB taxonomy): Bacteria > Myxococcota > Myxococcia > Myxococcales > Anaeromyxobacteraceae > CAIOAK01. Next base: position 9,996 of record JBAVCR010000044.1, on the reverse strand, counting down.
TCTGGCGGGCGCCGGGGTTCTTCACGGCCTGCGCCTCGTCCAGCACCACGAGCCCGAACGAGCAACTGGCGAGCCAGGACGCGCGGGCAACCCCTGCGTAGGACATCACGACCAGGTCGACCTCGCGGAACGCCTCCGGCCCGAGCGCCTCGATCTCGCCCCGGGGCATCGTCGATGGGTGAGCGACGAGCACGCGCAACGAGGGGGCGAATCGCTTTGCCTCCGCCTGCCAGTTCGCCAGCAGCGAGGCCGGGACCACGAGGAGGTGAGGACCGGGGAGGGTGCGACGCTTCTTCAGCAGGAGCAGGAGGGCGAGGACCTGGATCGTCTTGCCGAGCCCCATGTCGTCGGCCAGGCACCCTCCGAGTCCCAGCCGGGAGAGCGTCCACAGCCAGCGCACGCCCTCGCGCTGGTAGGGGCGGAGCTCGGTGCGCAGGGCCGCGCCTGGGTCGGCCGCCTCCCCGGCGGCCTCACCGCGGAGGGCCGCCAGCGTCTCTTCCAGCCAGGCGCCCGGCTGGATCCCGACCCACTCCGGGTCGGCGACGGGCTGCCCATCCGCGGCTGCCCCCATCTCGGCGCCGGAGAGGAGGCGCATCGCATCGACGAAGGAGAGGCCCTCCGAAGCGCCGCGCCTCGCCTCCTTCCACCGGCGGAGCAGCTCGTCGAGCCGCCCTGCGTCGACCTCGACCCATCGACCCTTGAGGAGGGCGAGCCCGCTGCCTTGCCTCCGCAGCGCCTGCAACTCCTCCTCGGTGACCTCCTGTTCCCCGAGCGTGAGGCGCACGTCGAAGTCGAGCACCGCGTCGAGCCCGAGGCCAGCCGGCCGGCGCTCCCCCACCGAGACGGTGACGCGCGGCCGCGGGGGCCGGCGTCCGCTCCACCAGTCCGGGACGCGGACCACGACGCCGCATTCGCGAAGTCCCGGGATCTCGCGGAGGAACCGGTGCGCCTCGGCGGGCGTCCAGGCCTGCGGCTGGAAGAGCCGCCCGGAGTCGGCCATGGCCTTGACGAGCGCGCTCCGCTCCGACGCGCGCTGCACAGGCTGCAGGAGGGCCAGGAGGCGGCGTCGGTCGGCGGCGGACGAGGCCTCGCGTACGGCTTCGCCGAGCGGCCGGTGCTGGGGTTTGCCGCCCTGGGACAGACCCGTCGTGTAGGTGGCCAGGAAGGCGAAGGGGCGATCCTCGTCACGCTTGTTCTCGGCGAGATGGAAGTGGACCCGACCGACCACCGCCAACGCCGGATCGCGGGCGGCCAGCCAGTCCTGCACGGTTCCGCGAAGCCCTTTCATCTCCGCGCGCCAGGCCTCGAGGACGTCGGTCCAGAGCGTGGAAAGGACGTCGAGGCTCAGGTACTCCGACCCCGGCATGAGTGGGGCTCGAGCGAGCAGCGCGGCGAACTCCTCCTCCCGGGGCCGGGGGTCCGCCCGATCCCGGAGCACCTCGAGATCAGGAAGGGCGCAAAGGGTCGCGACGAACCCACGGCCGAAGTCGCGCCAGAACGCGAATGCCGGAGGGAGCGGTGTAGACCCCTCCGCCGATCCCAGGTGGAGGAGGCCTGCACCGTGGCCGTGCTGGAAGGCATCCCGGATCCTTTGCGCCAACCGGGGTTCCAGGACGGCCTCGCCCGAGTCGTCCGGGCCCAGGAAGACGTGACCCGTGGGCGACAGGCAGATGGCACTTGGCTCGGTCACGAGGTTCCGCAGGATACAACGCCCTGCCGACGTCCCGCACGAGCCGGGAGCGCCGGAGGATGCGCGATGACGCTCGTCGTGGACACCCGGCAATGGTTGGACCGGAACGGAGTCCAGCCCGATGGTCCTCCGCGCCTGCGCAGGAACGCGTTGCGCATCCCGCGGTTCAGCTGGTCCCGGCGAGGTAGTGCTCCGGTCGATGAACCGGGTGCAGCAGGCGGTGAAGGCGACCCCCCGTCACACCCACCGCATCCCGCCGTCCCCCGTGAAGAGGAGCCCGCACCGGATGGCTCCCGCCTTCGCGAGCCCGAGCTTCACCAGGATGCGCCCGTACTCGCGCACCTGCTCGACGTAGGCCGGGTAGCCCTCCGTCACGGCTCCCCGGGGCGGTGCGTCGGTCTTGAAATCGACGACGACGACGTTTCCTTCCTTCGCCGAGAGCAGGTCGAGGTAGCCGAGCAGGAGCTTCCCGTCCTCGCCCGACGCGATCGGGTACTCGAGCCGCAGGTCGTCGCCGGGCGCCCGCCGCAGCCCCTCCCGCTCCAACGCGGCGAGGGCACGGGTCACGTCCTCGGCGGCCTCCGGCAGGTGATCGTCGAGCCCGGTGGCCTTCGCGATGCGCGCCACCGCATCGGCCGCGGCGAGCTCCGGCTCCCGGAGAGAGAGGCCGATCGCGAGGTGCACGGTCTCGCCGAAGACGTTGCCGAACCGGCTATCCCGGGCCTTCCACCGCTCCCCCGCCTCGTCCTCCGCGTCGAGCCGCGCATGGGCCTCCGCCGAGATCCCGCGAGGCTCGAAGCGGGTCTTCCCGGCCTCGACGGTCGCCGCCGTCCAGGCCTTCTCGACCTTCGCGACGAGCGCCTTCGCCTCCTTCGGCCTCCGGACGGGGGGCTCCTTCACGCCCCTCGCCCAGGCCGGGACCGCGTCCGGCTGCCACTCCCCGTGAACGACGAGGGCCGGCGATTCGACCCCGACGAGCGCGTTGGTGACGCATCCCGGCCCGCCCCCGCCCGCGGTGGGGAGGACGAGGAGGTCCCGGGCGCGCGTGCCGGCCACGTAGACGAGGCGCAGCCGCTCGGCGCCGAGGTAGTGGTTCTCGCGGTCCATCACGCCACTCCCGGCGGGCTCCTCCCAGGAGAGGCCGTCGATCTCGAGGGCCCAGGCTCCGGTGGCCCGGTCGACGTGCCAGAGGGCCTGGCGCTTGCGCGGCTCGAGCGTCGCCCGCGCGTCCCACCAGACCACGACAGGGAACTCGAGCCCCTTCGCCTGGTGGATGGTCATGATCTGCACCGCGTCGCGGCCCACCGGGCGCGGCGGATCGAGCCCCTCCGGCTCCGAGACCCACTCCCGCATCAGGGCCGTCGCGCCGTCGTAGTCGAGGCCACCGGACGCGGCGACCCGCTCGAGCTCGAAGCAGAGCTCCCGGATCCGGTCGAGCCGCTGCTGCGCGTTCGGGCCGAGCGCCACGGCGCGCCCGAACCCCGTCGTCTCGAGGAGGTCGCGGGCGGTGTCGCCGGGCGGCCGCTCGAAGCGGCGCCGCCGCAGCTCCGTCACCTGCGCGATCGCGGCCCGGGCCCGGAGCAGGCCCTCGTCCTTCGAGTCCTCCCCGGCGGCCTCCTCCCGGACGAGGTCTGCGAGGTCGACCGCGAAGAATGGCTCCCGGAGCAGGGCGGCGAGGGCGACGCCGTCGTCGCGATCGGCGATGGCGCGCAGCCCCAGGATGAACTGCTTGTGAAGCGGATCCTCGAGGAAGAGGGTTCCGCCGCGCGCGGCCCAGGGCACGCCCAGCCGGTCGAGCTCGGCCGTGAGCAGGTGGACGTAGTAGGTGGAGTGGGCGAGGACGGCCACGTCGCCGTAGCCCATCCCGGCGTCGTGCCGGGTCCTGAGGAAGGTGGCGACCACCGTCGCCTCCACGGTCCGGTCGGACAGGGACCTGCCGTCGTCGCTCCGGAAGGGGAGCACCGCCACGCAGCCCTTCTCGGGATCGTCGCGCCCGGCGTCGAGCGGCCGGTTCACCACGGTGCCGGCGTCGACGTCGAAGTCGGGCTTGCCCGGCTCGGGCTTCCCCAGGATCTCGTCGTAGCGGCCGTTCAGGTGGGCGACGAGCGCGGGCCGGGACCGGAAGTTGGTGGTGAGCGCCACGGCCCGGCCGTTTCCCTTCAGGACGATGGAGCGCACCGCCTCGTAGACCGAGATGTCGGCGCGCCGGAAGCGATAGATGGACTGCTTCGGGTCCCCGACGAGCGTGAGCTTGCCCGGAGCGAGCTCCACGTCCTCCCAGCGGGTGGCGACGGGGGCCTTCTCGCACAGGTAGAGGACCACCTCCGCCTGGAGGGGGTCGGTGTCCTGGAACTCGTCCACGAAGACGTGGCGGAAGAGCCCCTGCATCTCGCCCCGGACCGCGAGGTCGTCGCGCAGGAGGTCGCGCAGCGAGAGGAGCAGGTCGACCTGGTCGACCGCGCGATGGCGCGCCTTCACCTTTCCGTACACGGCGACGACGGCGGGGAAGGCGCGAACGAGCCGCGTGGCGAGCCAGCGCCATGCTGGCCCGAGGACCTCCGGGTCGATCCCGGGGACCTCGACCTTCTCCTTGTTGACGGTCTTCTCGTACCCGCCCCAGGCCTTCCAGGCCTCCCAGCCGGCCGGATCGCCCGCGAACTCCGTCCCCTTGCGCATCTTGTAGGGGACCCGGCGGAGCACCGCCGTCGCCTCGCGGAGGAGCGCGGCAGGCTCGAGGTCGTTCGCGACCTCGGCGAGCTCCCGCACGAGCCGGGCGAGGAAGCGGGAACCCTGCCCGTCTCCGCTCGACCTGCGGGCGAGCTCGAGGAACCCGGCGATCCGGTCCTTCACCCGACCGGCAGGGAAGGGGGCGGCGGCGGTCTCGCCCGGGGGAACGTCGCGGTGCTCGATGAAGGCCCGGAAGAGCGCGTCGAGCCCGTGCTTGCTCGAGAACTCGTACTCGGCCGTCTCGACGCGAAGCTCGGCGCGCAGCGCGGCGCGGATGGCCTCCGCCGCCTCCCGGGCCTCCTCGGGCGAGACGTCGGTGCCCTCGAGCTCGTCGTCGAGCCGGTCCGCCTCGGAGGCGAGGAGCAGGGTCTCGAAGGTCTCGTGGGCGAGCGTGCCCGCGTCCTCGAGGATCTCGTACGACGGGCTCAGGCGGGCCTCGACGGGGTGCCGGCGCAGCAGCCGATCGGCGAACCCGTGGATGGTCCCGATGAAGGCGGTGTCGGCGGCGGCGAGGGCCGCGGTGAGCCGATCCCGGCGGGTGGCCGAGGGCTTCCGCGTCAGCTCGGAGAGGAGCTTCTCCCTCACGCGCAGCCGGAGCTCTCCCGCCGCCTTCCGGGTGAAGGTGACGGCGGCGATCTCCCCGAGGGGGATCGCGTCCATCGCGTCCTTCTCGGGGGCCACCATCTCGACCAGGCGGGCGACGAGGAGCGTGGTCTTCCCGGTCCCGGCGCCGGCGTCCACGACGAGGTTCACTCCGCGCGAGGTGCGGGCCTCGTCGCGTGCAGCCTGGTCGGGGAGGGGCTTTCGCGCGCTCATTCGCCGTCCTTCTCGACGCCGGTCTTCATCGCGAAGAAGGCCGCGACCGCGCCCTCGGAGTCGTCCACGGCCGCCGCGGCCCTCCCCGATCCGTCGCAGATCACGGCGAACGGGCAGAAGGTGCAGTCGTCGGAGACGGGCGTGGGCGGGAAGGACCGCTCCGCGAGCAGGTCGTGCGAGACGGCGAGCCACTCCTTCGTGGCGGCTTCCAGGTCGGCGTGGTCGGCGCGGAAGTCGCGCTCGGCGCCGTTGCGCGGGTAGACGTAGGCCGCCTGCAGCTTCCGCGGCACGCCCCACTCGGCGGCCTTCCTGCGCGCGACGAGGCCGTAGAGACCGAGCTGGACGTCGCGCGTGGGGGTCGGCTCCGCCTCCTCGCCCGCTCGGGGGTGGTCCCTCCCGCTCTTGAGATCCCGGACGACCGTGTGGTCTCCCTCGACGTCGACGCGGTCGATGTAGCCGTGGACGTGGAGCTTGCCCGTCCCGGCGTCGAGGGTGAGGCCGCGGAAGGGGAGCTCGACGCCCACGAAGCGGGTGAGCGGGCGCTTCCAGTCGTACTCGAGGAAGGAGTCGACGTCGCGGAGGAGGCGCGCGCGCTCCTTCTCCTCGACGCCCTTCCCGACGAGCGGGCGGCCGACGCGGAGCGCGTCGAACGCCTCCGCGGCCAGGGCGCGGGCCTTCTTCTTCCAGCCGGCGAGCGTCCCCTGGTGCGCGACGAAGGCCTCCCCGTGGGCCCGGTAGAAGGTCTCGGCGACCTCGTGGAAGAGGCTCCCGTAGCTCAGCGGATCGAGCTCGCGGACCGTGGCGGGGCCCGCCGGCTCGTCCCAGCCCAGGATGCGCTGGTAGAGGAAGCGGAGCGGGCAGCCGACGAGGGTCTCGAGGGCAGAGGCGGAGATCGGGCGATCCGGGGAGAGGCCGGGAAGCGTCGGGAAGGGTCCCTTCGCGCCCAGGATGCCGTCGGAGGGGCCGATCCCCTCGCGGGCCTGGAGCGCGAGGATGCGGCCGAGATCCAGCTGCCTCTCGGTGGCCCAGGCCGGGTCGACCGCGCTCGTGCCGGCGGCGAGGTCGAGCCGCTGCGCCTGCGTGACCGGGTTCGCCGACCGGAAGGCGTCGGTTTCCTCGCGGGCCCTGCCGAACGAGGTGCGCCCGAGGGACTGGAGGTCGGGGACGACCTGCCTCGCCTCCGGGTCGGGACGCCCGAGCGCCGCCCCCACGTCGATGAGCAGGGAGGAGGTCTCCCGGTCGCTCCGCTCCATGTCGGAGTGGGGGACGGACAGCGCGATGCGGGAACGGGCCGCGCGGAGGGCGGCGTCGAAGGCGTGGAGCTGCGCGACGGCCCGGTCGCCGGAGAGGGGCACGAGCGGCCCGGCCTCCTCGCGGAGCCGGTCGGGAAGGACGGCGTCCTCGCGCGCCGCCGACGGGAGCGCGCCCTCGGCGAGACCCAGGATGCGGACGGCCTCGAAGCCGAGGCCCGCGGCTCCCGCCAGCGTTCCCACGTATACGGCCGGTGAACCGAAGCGGACGGTGGGGAGGCTCCTCGCGAGGATGCGCTCCTCGACGACGGCGAGCGCGTCCACGCCGGCGACGTGCGCGCCGACGGCGTCGCCGCGGGCCCCCTCCAGGTCCTCCGCGAGGAGCTCGTGAACCTTGGTGCCCTTCGTGGGGTCCCGGAGCCACCCGGCGAGGAACGCGCAGAGGGCGGGGCCGATCTCGGCGAGGGGGCGATCCTCCACCACCAGCCGGGCGACGGAGGAGAGCGCGGCGACCGCGGGGAGCACGGCGCGGAGCCGATCGAGCTCCCGGCGGCGGCGCCTGCCCTCCCGCTCCTCGTCGTCCGGCGTGAAGGCGGCGATGGTCGCGGCGAGCTGGGTCTCCCGCTCCGCGAACCGGAGCGGCCACTCGAGCGCTCCCTCGCGGCTCGCGTGATTTCCCCCGACGGACGCGACGCTCCAGGCGATCTCGGTCGCCTCGCCCACCTGGAGGTGGTCGCGGTCGCCAGCCTTCACCGCCAGCGACGGGAGTACCGCGGCGAGCCCCTCGGCGGGGAGGAAGGCGCGGAGCGCGCGGACGACGGCGAGGGCGCGGGCGCCTCCCGCGGTGGCGGAGAGGGGCAGCCCACCGGCGACGTGCACCGGGAACGGCCCGCCCTGCCAGGGCAGGCGCGAGAGGCGTGCCGCGACCAGGGCAGCCAGGGGCGCGTGCGCCGGGACGAGCACCGCCACGTCCTCGAGCGGCGTCTTCCGCTCCAGGACCTCGCGCGCCACCCACTCGGCGGCGGCCTCCAGCTCTGCCTCGACGCCGGAGTGCTCGGAGAGCTCGACCGTGCCGTCCTTGCCCGCGCCCCGGGGGCGTGCAGGGTCGGCGAGCACGTCGGCGGGCGCGAAGAGGTGGCGCAGGAGGACGTCGCGGTCGGTGGCGGAGCCGGTGGGGAGGGGAGCGGTCTCGAGAGCGCGCCGCGCGTCGGGTCCGAAGAGGCGTTCCACCCGCTCGAGGTGCCGGGCCCGCAGCGGACGGGCCGCCACGACGGCGAGCCGTGCCCCGGGCAGGGCGGTGAGGAACGCCGCCTGAACGGCCGATTCGCGCCCGGTGACGGGCGCGAGCACGGGGCCACCGGCGAGAGCTGCGCCGGCCCGGAGGCGCGCGGTGGCTTCCCGGAAGATGCGCGCGCCGGTGAAGCTCGCGCCGGCGGCGGCATCGAGCAGGGTCCAGAGCCGCCCCACGTCGCGCCACTGCGCCGACCCCGTGGGGAGTCGCGCCGGGTCGAGGCCGGCACCTTCCAGGTCGGAGACGGCTCCGGCGAGGGCCTCGGGCCAGCCCGGGGTGGACCGGAGGAGCTCGAGGTCGAAGTGCTCGAGCGGCAGGTCGTCCTCGAGGAGCGCGAGGATGCGGGCCGGGCGGAGCCCCTCCTCACCGGGCGTGAAGGGGACGCCGGCGTCCTCGAGGATCTCCCGGGCGAGCGTGCCGGCGCCGACGAAGCGGGTGCCGCCGAGGACCGCGCCCTGGCCGGAGCGGACGAGCTCGCGGCGGAGCGCGTGGGCCTGCCGCTCGCTCGAGACGATGGCCGTCCGGACGGGGAGGGGACCCCCGGCAGGGAGCGCCGCCACGGCACGCGCGTGGTCCGCGAGGGACTGGAGGGCGGGCCACGGTGCCGGCATCGAGGAAGCGAGCTTACACGGGGGGCGGACACGGAGGTGGGTCGAAGCGCGTCCCCGCGGCTCCAATGCCTTGATTCAAATCCGTGTTTCCGCTGAGGTGCGCTCCAGGGCCCTCGAACCAGTACGGCGATGTGCGGCCCTTGCCCACGCAGACGGGGTCGCGCCCCGCAAGTAGGCTCGTCAAATGACGACCCGCCTCGCCCCTCGATCATCCTCCCTCGTCGCCATCCTGCTCGCGGCCCTCGGTCTCCTCGGGAGCGCATGCGGCGGAACGAGCGGCCCGCCGTCTCCCGGCGGCGCCGGCGACCCGGGCGGCGCGGCGGCGGGGTACGGCGTCCCCGTGCAGGCCTTCCCGGGGTGGAGGGAGCGGGCGCTCCTCGTACTCACGAACGCGGTGCGCCTTTCCCCGGTCGCCTACCGGGACCGGTACGCCGCTGACTTCTCCCCGTCCCTCTCCGCGGCTGGCGCCCTCTCGGGCTACCCGGCCGCCGGACCGCTCCGCTGGAACCAGGCGCTCAACCGCTCGGCGCGCGAGCACTCGGCCGACATGGGAACGAACGGCTGCTTCCAGCACGACTCCTGCGACGGGACGTCCTGGAGCACGCGGATCGCCACCCTGTACAAGCTGTCCGGGACGATGGGCGAGAACATCGCGGCCGGCTACCCCGGGCCCGCGGACCCGCGCCACGCGATGTCGATGTGGCTGTGCGACGCGTCCGGGGGGAGCTGCTGTGCCGACCGGGCCGGGTGCGACGGGCACCGCTCGAACATCATGAACGGCGGATTCCGGGCGATGGGGCCCGGCTACGCGCAAGTCTCCGGCAACTACCAGAACTACTGGACGCAGGACTTCGGAGGCGCCTCCGACGCGCCGGCGTCGCCGCTCGTGGACGGCAGCCACGTCTTCTTCCCCGCGGGACGGATCACGTTCCTCGCCAACTTCGTGGACTCGGCGGCGCCGCGGTCCGTGAAGCTCGTCCTGTCGGGGGCCGAGGTGGCGATGAGCCTCGACCTCGGCGCGGCCGCGTCGGGAACATACGCGGCCAGCGCCGCCGTGGGGTCCGGCTGCCGCGGCTATCACTTCGTCGCGACGGACGCGGCCGGGGGCTCGTGGCGCTACCCGGCGTCCGGGGAGTTCCAGACGTACGGGGAGGGGAGCTGCGCGGACGACTGGGTGCCGTGAGGCGGGCCCGGACCGGCCAGCTACTTGTAGTAGCCGACGGCGCAGACCTGATCGCCCACCTTGGTGACGAAGCTCACCTTCTGCACGGGCTCGGTGGTGCCCGGGCGAGGCCACATGTAGGAGACCTCGGAGATCTTGCCCGGCTCGGCCGTCTTGTAGATCTCCTCGCCCAGGGGCTTGCCCGCCTTGTCCTTGAGGTCCTTCAGGCTCTTCCCGACGAGCGACGGATGGGCCGTGAACATCCCGTCCGGTCCGCCGCAGAAGGGGTACAGGTCGCGATCCTTGAATCCGCCTTCGCCCTTCGTGAACATCGAGAGCGCGCTGGCCTGGTTGGCCTTCAGCGCAGCGACGGCCTTCTCCAGCATCGCCTTCGCCTCGGCGGCGGTGCCGAAGTCCGCGGCGAGCGCGAGCGTGGCGAATCCCAGGGA
>JBAVCR010000043.1:0-17966 GCA_049586815.1 Anaeromyxobacteraceae bacterium | reverse complement strand
GCGGGCCACCGACACGGTGAAGCGCGGGGACGGGGACCGCGTGCGCGAGACGCTCGACCGGCGCGCCCTGTGGCTCGCCCAGACGCCCCAGGGCTTCCGCACCCTCCTGCTCCGCCGCGCCTTCGAGGCGGCCGGCGCCGCGGCGCCCCTCGCCACCGACGAGTGCCAGCTCGTCGAGAACCTCGGCGAGGAGGTGACGCTCGTGCCCGGGGAGCCCGGCAACTTCAAGATCACCGGGCCCGACGACCTGGCGCGCGCACGCGCCCTCGTCGAGCCGGGCGTGGCCATGGGGGTCGGCTACGACGTGCACGCCTTCGCCCCGGGCCGGAAGCTCGTCCTCGGCGGCGTCGAGTTCGAGGGCGACGGGCTCCTCGGCCACTCGGACGCCGACATCTGCGCGCACGCGATCTGCGACGCGGTCCTGGGCGCCGCCGGCCTCGGCGACATCGGCCGCCACTTCCCCGATACCGACCCGCAGTGGAAGGGGGTCTCCTCCCTGCGGCTGCTCCGGGAGGTGGCCGGGAAGGCCCGCGCCGCCGGGTGGGTGGTGGGGAATTGCGACGTGACTCTCGCGGCGCGGCGGCCGAAGATCTCCCCGCGCGCCGAGGAGATGCGGGCGCGGCTCGCCGAGGCGCTCGGCGTCGCGCCGTCGCGGGTCAACGTGAAGGGAACCACCGGCGAGGGGCTCGGCTTCGTGGGGAGGGGCGAGGGGATCGCCGCCCACGCGGTCGCCCTCCTCGTGAGAGGCTAGGCGAACGAGATGGCCATCCTCATCCACGACACCCTGGCCGGGCAGAAGGTCGAGTTCCAGCCCATCGTCCCGGGCAAGGTCGGGCTCTACGCCTGCGGCCCCACGGTCTACGATCACGCCCACCTCGGGCACGCCCGCTGCTACGTGGCCTGGGACGTGCTGGTGCGCCACCTGCGCGCCCGCGGCCTCGAGGTGAGGTACGTCCGCAACTTCACCGACGTGGACGACAAGATCATCGCCCGCGCCAACGAGCGCGGGGAGGACCCGGCCGCGCTCGCCGCGCGCTTCGCCGACTCCTTCCTCGAGGACATGGACGCGGTGGGCAACCTGCGCCCGGACGTGGCCCCGCGGGTCACGACCTCCATGCCGGCCATCGTGGCCATGGTGGAGCGGCTCGTGGCGAAGGGGTTCGCCTACGCCCCCGGGAACGGCGACGTCTACTACGCGGTGCGCAAGTTCCCCGCGTACGGGAACCTCTCCCGCCGCAACCTCGACGACCTGATCGCCGGCGCCCGCGTCGACCCGGGCGAGGCGAAGCGCGACCCGCTCGACTTCGCCCTCTGGAAGGGCGCGAAGCCGGGCGAGCCGGCCTGGGACTCGCCGTGGGGGAAGGGGAGGCCGGGGTGGCACATCGAGTGCTCGGCCATGACGCTCGAGCACCTGGGCGCGCCCTTCGACATCCACACCGGCGGCAAGGACCTCGTCTTCCCCCATCACACGAACGAGATCGCCCAGTCGGCGGCGGCCCTCTCCGACCGGCTCGCCCCGGAGGACTTCGCCCGCCACTGGATGCACAACAACTTCGTGGAGGTCGACCACGAGAAGATGTCGAAGTCGCTCGGCAACTTCTTCACGGTGAAGGACCTGCTCCGCATCCACGACGGCGAGGCGCTGCGGCTCCTGCTCCTCGGCACCCACTACCGCAACCCCATCAACTTCAACGACGGGCTGCTCGCCGACGCGGCCCGGCGCCTCGCCTACCTCTACGAGACGCTCGAGAAGGCCGATCGGGTGGCAGCCGGCGCGACCCCGTCGCCCGACCCGTCGGCCTGGGCCGAGGAGGCCCGGGCCGCGCTCGACGACGACGTGAACTCCGCCGCCGTCCTCGGCATCCTGGCCGACGCCTTCACCGCGGCCAATGCCGACGCCGACCGGAAGGGGAAGAAGTCCCCGGCCGACCAGGTGGCGCTCGCCCGGTTCGCCCGCGACGCCCGGGCGGTGGGGGCCGAGCTCGGCATCCTGCAGCGCGCGCCCTCCGAGGCGTTGCTCGCCCTGCGCGGGAAGGCGGTCATCCGCCGCGGCATCGATCCGGTGCAGGTCGAGGCCCGGATCGCCGAGCGCACCCGGGCGCGGCAGGAGAAGGACTTCGCCCGCTCCGACGCGGTGCGGGCGGAGCTGGCCGCCCTGGGGGTCACCCTGATGGACGGCCCGGCCGGCACCACCTGGAAGGTCGAGTAGCCGGGCCGGTCGAGCGGGGGCGGTCGGGGTTCCCGGCCGTCTCCGAACCCGAAAAAATCGCCCATCTTGACGCGGCGCGTGATGCGCGGCGCGCGCGCGGCCGCTAAACGCAGTCGGGCCGGGAAGAAACGTTCCTTCACTCGCCCGCCGCCGGTGCGCCCCTCCGCGTCCTTCACCCGAGGTGATCATGACCCGTAGAGCAATCCCCGCGCTGCTCCTCACCGCGTTCCTGGCCGCCTGCCAGTCGGCGGCCACGCCGACGGGTACCCCCATCGCCGGAGCCGTCACCGGCGTCCCCGGGCTGGGCGCCGAGGTGACCGTCTACTACGACTCCCTCGGGATCCCCCACGTCCAGGCCGGCAGCGACGAGGACGCCGCCTTCGCCGTCGGGTACGTGCAGGCGCGCGACCGGCTCTTCCAGATGGACTTCATGCGGCGCACCGCCCGCGGGACGCTCTCCGCGCTGCTCGGCGCCGACGCGCTGCCGAACGACGTGGCCATCCGTACCATCTTCACCGCCCAGGAGCCGGTGGCGAGCGGCCCGCAGGCGGGGAGCTACCGGATCGAGGACGTCATCGCCTCCACGCTGCCCGCGTCGTTCCGCGCCGTCCTGCAGCGCTACGCCGACGGCGTGAACCGCTACCTCGCGGACCTCGGCGCGGGGGCGAACGGCGCCCGCATCCCCGCCGAGTACGTGGCCATCGCCGCGGCCGTTCCCGGCACGTACGTGCCCACGCCGTGGACCGTGGAGGACTCGATCGCCATCGGGCGCCTGCAGTCCTACCTGCTCTCCGAGACCCTCTCCGAGGAGGTCGCCTTCGGGCAGCTGGCCCAGGCCTTCGCCGCCGCCTGCGGCTCGACGCCGATCGCCAGCTGCTACGCCTGGGGGCTCTTCAACGACCTGACCCGCTACGCGCCGGCGGCCGCCACCTTCATCCTGCCGGCCCCGACCGCGGTGGCGAGCCTCGCCGCCGCCCCGCCTCCGGCCCCGCCGGACACGGGCCGGGAGGCCATCGCCGACGCCGTGCGCATGGTCCGCCGCCTGTCGGGGATGCTCGGGCCGGAGAAGGCCGCGTCGAACAACTGGGTGCTCGCGCCCCCGCTCGTCGCCCACGCCACGGTGGCGAACGACCCGCACCTCTCGCTCGCGAACCCGGCCAACTTCTACCTGATGCAGGTGAACACGCCCTCCCACAACGTGGGCGGCGTGGCCTTCCCCGGCGCGCCCGTCATCGCCATCGGCCACAACGACTACGTCGGCTGGGGGAACACGGTCGTCGGCTACGACGTGACCGACGTCTACTACTTCCCGGCCGGGCCGGGAGGCCTGCCCGTGACGCCGCCGGGCGTGACCCCCGTCCCCATCCAGGAGAGCTTCCGCGTCCGCGCCGCGGGCACCCCGGTCGTCGAGACCCGCACCGTGCTCCTCGTGCCGGGTTACGGCCCCGCGGTCTCCACCTCGGGCGGCCTCGTCTTCACCGCCCGCTGGACCGGCCAGGAGCCCTCGGACGAGCCGCTCGCCCTCTACCTGCTCAACCAGGCGAAGAGCGTCGACGAGGCCTTCACGGCGGTGACCAACTTCCAGGTGGGCGCCCAGAACCTGGTGTTCGCCGACGTGAACGGGAACATCGGCTACTACCCCCACGCCTACGTGCCCATCCGCAAGGCCGGCTGCTACGGCGTCCGCGTCGTGGCAGGCGCGCCCACCCAGGTGGTGCCCTGGGCGCCCATGCCCGGCTTCGACGGGAGTTGCGCCTGGACCGGCCGCATCGCCGACGCCGCGCTGCCCCAGGCGAAGAACCCGGCGAACCACCGGATCGTCACCGCCAACAACGACATCACCGGCGTGACCGCCGGGAACGACCCCCTCTCGGCCGGCCCCGACTCCTACCTGTACGCCTACACCGACCTGGGCTACCGCGCCTCGCGGGCAACCCAGCTCCTCTCGGCGAGGACCTCGGGCTACACGCTCGCCGACATGGTGCTCGTCCAGGCCGACAATTACTCGTCCTTCGCCGCCGACGTGGTGCCGGGGCTCCTCGCGCTCTTCGCGATCGCCGACGCGGAGGTGCAGGCGAAGGGGCTCGGGCCGGCCGTCGACGTGCTCACGGCCTGGTCCGCCCCGACCAACAACCGGCGCTTCACGACGCCGACCGGCCTCGCCACGAGCGATCCCTCCGGGGCCCGGGCCACCGACGCCGCGGTGGTGGCGGCGTCCAACGGGGCCATGGTCTTCCACGCGCTCATGCCGCGCCTCGCCGCCCGCATCCTCGATCCCTCGCTCGGCGCCGTCACGCTCGGCGGCCAGCCGCTCGACACCCGGAGCCTCATCGCGGTGGGGAACAGCCAGCTCGTCGCCAAGTACCTGGCCGCGGTGGCCACCTACGCGGCCGGCGGCACGCCGGCGGTCCCGCTCTTCACCGGCCTCGCCGCCTGCGGGGGCACCGCCCAGGCCTGCGCGGCGGTGGCCGTGTCGGCGCTCGAGGACACGGTGACCTTCCTCTCCACCGAGGCCTTCGCGAGCGCCGTCCCCGGCGACTGGATCTGGGGCCGGAAGCACCGCACCACCTTCGACAGCCTGCTCGCGAGCGCCGGGGTGAACCTCTTCAACTACGGCCCCTTCGCCAACGATGGCGGCCTCTACACGGTCGACGTGGCCAACTTCTCCTGGAACGACGACGGGGCCGACGGCTTCGTGCAGCGCGCCGGCGCCAACGTGCGCTTCTCCGCCGAGATGATCGGCGTCGGCAACATCCAGTGGAACGCGGTCCTCCCGGGCGGCCAGCCCGGTTCGACCCAGTCGCCGAACTACCAGGACCAGGTCCCGCTCTGGCTCACGAACGCCACCGGCCAGCAGCCCTGGTCGGCGGCCGACGTCCAGGCCGCGGCGGTGACCCGCCTCCTCTTCCAGCCCTGATCGCGGGGGCACCGGGCGTTAGACTCCCCCGGTGCCCCTCGACATCCAGACCGACCTCGCCCCCCGGGGCGATCAGCCCCGGGCCATCGCCGAGCTGGTCGCCGGGCTGCGCCGCGGGGACCGCTCCCAGGTGCTCCTCGGGGTCACCGGGTCGGGGAAGACCTTCACGATCGCGCAGGTGATCGCGGAGGTGAAGCGTCCGGCGCTGGTGCTCGCCCACAACAAGACGCTGGCCGCCCAGCTCTACGGGGAGTTCAAGGAGCTCTTCCCCTCGGCGGCCGTCCACTACTTCGTCAGCTACTACGACTACTACCAGCCGGAGGCGTACGTCCCGTCGACGGACACGTACATCGAGAAGGACTCGTCCATCAACGACGAGATCGACCGGATGCGCCACGCGGCCACCCACGCGCTGCTCACCCGCAAGGACGTGATCATCGTGGCGTCGGTCTCCTGCATCTACGGCCTGGGCACCGCCGAGGCCTACTTCGGGCTCCTGCAGCAGATCGAGCGGGGCCAGGAGTTCCTCCGCGACCGGTTCATCCGTTCGCTCGTCGACATCCAGTACGAGCGGAACGACACCGACTTCCACCGCGGGACCTTCCGCGTGCGCGGGGACACGGTCGAGGTCTTCCCGCCCTACGAGGAGTCGCGCGCGGTCCGCATCGAGTTCTTCGGCGACGTGGTCGAGCGCATCACCGAGTTCGACCCGCTGCGTGGGGTGGTGCTGGCCGACATCGACAAGGTGGCCATCTTCCCGAACAGCCACTACGTGTCGGCGCCCGAGGTCCGTCACCGCGCCATCCAGGGGGTCCGCGACGAGCTGCTCGGAAGGCTGCAGGAGCTGCGCGGCGCGAACAAGCTCGTCGAGGCCCAGCGGCTCGAGCAGCGCACCATGTTCGACCTGGAGATGCTCGAGCAGATGGGGTTCTGCTCCGGCATCGAGAACTACTCCCGCTGGCTGTCGGGACGGAGGGCCGGGGAGCCGCCGCCCTGCCTCCTCGACTACTTCCCGAAGGACTGGCTGCTCGTCGTCGACGAGTCGCACCAGACGCTCCCCCAGGTGGGCGGTATGTACCGGGGCGATCGCAGCCGGAAGGAGACGCTCGTCGAGCACGGGTTCCGGCTGCCGTCGGCCCTCGACAACCGGCCGCTGCGCTTCGAGGAGTTCGAGGGGCACGTGGGACAGGCCATCTACGTCTCGGCCACGCCCGCCGCCCACGAGCTCGAGAAGGCGGGAGGAGTGGTGGTGGAACAGATCATCCGCCCCACCGGGCTCGTCGACCCCGAGGTGGAGGTTCGGCCGGTCGGCAGCCAGGTGGACGACCTCCTCGCCGAGGTGCGCAAGCGGGCCGAGGCCGGGGAGCGCGTGCTCGTCACCACGCTCACGAAGCGGATGGCCGAGGACCTGACCGAGTACTACACCGACGTGGGAGTGCGCTGCCGCTACCTCCATGCCGACATCGAGACGCTGGAGCGGAGCGCCCTCATCCGCGACCTGCGCCGGGGCGAGTTCGACGTCCTCATCGGCATCAACCTGCTGCGCGAGGGGCTCGACATCCCGGAGGTGTCGCTCGTCGCCATCCTCGACGCCGACAAGGAGGGGTTCCTCCGGTCCGAGGTCTCGCTCGTCCAGACCATCGGCCGGGCGGCGCGCAACGTGAACGGCCGGGTGATCCTCTACGCCGACCACGTCACCGAGTCGATGCGCCGGGCGCTCGCCGAGACCGACCGGCGACGGGAGATCCAGCGCCGCTACAACGAGGAGAACGGCATCACCCCGCAGACGGTGAAGGCCAACATCCGCGACCTCTCCATGGCGGTCTACGAGGCCGACTACGTGACGGTCCCGGTGGGCGGGGACGGGGCCGAGTACCAGCCCGAACAGATCCCGGCCATCGTCGCCGAGCTGGAAGGGGAGATGCGAAAGGCCTCCGAGGCGCTCGAGTTCGAGCGGGCCGCCCAGCTGCGCGACCGCATCCTCGCCATGAAGGACCTCGAGCTGGGTGTCCGCCGGAACACCACCGGGACGAGGGGTCTGCTCGGCAGCGGGGCCATGGCCGGGGCCTTCTCCACCGGGCCCGGCGCGCGGAGGCCGCAGCGCCGCCGCCGCCGATGACGTGGACCGGACGGGTCCACGGGTGATCCAGCACTGCGGGTGAGCTAGGCTCGTTCCCTCTCGCAATCGGGGGGCCGGGCCGTGGCCGACGAGAGCAGGGCGAGTCGGGCGACCGAGGGCGGGCAGGTGCCCGCCGGAGCGCTCTCCGCGCTGCTCGTGGAGCTCGCGCAGTCCCCGCCGCCGACGAGCGACGAGGCCGACGCGGTCCCCTTCGCCCCCGGGACCCGGTTCGGACGCTTCGAGATCGTCCGCGAGCTCGGACGGGGCGGCTTCGGCGTGGTCTACGAGGCGATCGACCGGGACCTGGGCCGGCGGGTCGCCTGCAAGGTCGTGCGGACCGGCCCCGGGTCGTCGGCACTCCGCGAGGAGCGGCTGCTGCGCGAGGCCGAGGCCGCGGCGCGCCTCTCCCATCCCAACCTGGTGACGCTGCACGACGTGGGGCGGTCGGAGGCGGGGCCCTTCCTCGTGCTGGAGCTCCTGCACGGGCGCACGCTCGGCGAGCGGCTCGACGAGGGGCTGCTCTCGCTCCCGGAGGCGATCGACGTGGCCGTGCAGGTGGCGCGGGGGCTCGCCTGGGCCCATGCCCACGGCGTCGTCCACCGGGACCTGAAGCCCGCGAACGTCTTCCTGTGCGAGGGCGGGCTCGTGAAGATCCTCGACTTCGGGCTGGCGCACGCCTTCGGCCAGCCGCGGGTCGAGGGAGGCACGCCGGCGTACATGGCGCCGGAGCAGTGGCGCGCCGCCCCGGAGGACGAGCGCACCGACGTGTTCGCCCTCGGGGTCATGCTGTACCGGATGCTGGCCGGGGAGGTGCCGTTCCCGGGAGACCGGAGCGGGAAGGCGCTGCTCGCCGCCCGGACGGTGCCGGCGCTCGAGGTGCCCGACGCTCCCGGGCTGGGGGACCTGGCCACCCGGATGCTGGCGCACGACCCGGTGGACCGCCCCCGGAACGGGGGCGAGGTGCTGGCCTCGCTCGAGGCGATCCAGGAGCGCGTGCGCGCCGACGCGCCCCTCCGTCCGCCGTCGTCGTCCACGACCCCGTCGGCGCGGCTCCGACGCGCCCATCCCCTGCGATGGGTCGCGATCGGGGCGCTCGTCACGCTCCTGGTCGGGGGAGCGGCGGTCGCGCTGCGCGAGCGCGGGGCGCCCGTGGAGCCCGCCCGCGCGATCCTCGCCGTCGCCGACGTGCAGAACGCGACGGGAGATCCGGAGCTGGACGGGATCTCGGGACTCCTCGCCACCGCACTCGAGCAGTCGCGCCAGATCGGCGTGGTGGCCCGGGGACGCCTGCTGGAGCTGGCCCGCCGGGCGGGTCGGGGGACGGACGACCGGATCGACGAGGCGACGGCGACGGAGGTCGGGCGCAAGGCGGGGGCCACCGCGCTCCTCGTTCCGACCGTGAGACGCCTCGGTTCCACCTACGCGCTCGAGGTGCGCGCCGTCGACGCCCGGGGCGCGGGGAGCCTCTTCACCCTGCGCGACCAGACGTCCACGAAGGAAGGCCTGCTCGCGGTCGTCGACCGGGTGAGCGACCGGGTGCGCCGGGAGTTCCGGGAGTCCGACGTGGAGGTGGCGGGACACCGGGCGCGCCTCGAGGCCGTGGTGACCCCGAACCTCGACGCCTACCGCCACTACTTCCTCGCCCGGAACCACCTCGATCGGATCGCCTTCACCGAGGCCATCGCCGAGCTGGAGCGCGCGCTCGCCATCGATCCGCGCTTCGCGCTTGCCCACTACCAGCTCGCCCGGCTCGGCAGCACCGGCGAGATCAGCGAGGCGCGAAGGAAGTCGCACGAGGAGGAGGCGCTCCGGCTGGTGGATCGGCTCCCGGCGCGGGAGCGCGGGATCCTGCTCGCCACGAGTGCCGCCGCGGCGGGGAGGATGGAGGAGGCCGAGCGGATCTACCGCGGCCTGGCGCAGGACCTCCCCGACGACCTGGACGTCGCCCTGGGGCTGGGCGAGCTCCTCCTGGATCGGGAGCAGGCGGCCGAGGCGGTGCCCTTCCTGGCCCGTGCCGTGGAGCTCGACCCGACGAACCAGCTCGGCCACGTCTGCCTCTCCCGTGCGCTCGGGTTCCTGGGCCGCGGCGACGAGCTGGTCGCGGCGGCGCGTGCGGCGCTGGTGGCGGCTCCAGGTGCGGAGACCGAGCTCTTCCTCGCCGAGTCGACCCTGTGGGCGGGGGATCTCCCGACCGCCATCGCGGCGTCCCGCCGGGCCATCTCGCTGGGTGAGCGGCAGGCCATCGATACGCTCCTCCGGGCGGGGCTCCGGGCGGGCGATTCCGACGCGGTGCGGGACGCGATCGCGAGCGGCCCCTCGCTCGGTGCGGCGGCCGGCGTGTTCCAGGGAAAGGTCGGGATGGCCCGGGAGGTCCTGGCGCGTGCTCCGCCGGTGACGGAAGCCTGGGTGCCGCAGGCCGCCCTGGAGACGCTCCACCTCACGCTCGGGATGGGCAGCGCCGAGGGGGTTCGATCCGCGGCCGACGCGCTGATCGCGACGCGTTCCCGGGCGACCGGGGCCGCTGCTGCTGCGGTCGCCTGGAGCGGCGAGAGCGGAGCGGCGGGTCGGATCGCCGAGCTGCTCTCCCCGTCGTCCCCCGATGCTGCCCTCCACCGGGCGGTGTCGCTCCGCGCGGAGGGGAATCCGGAGGCGGCACTTCCCGTGCTCCGGGAGCTGGCGGCGACCCACGTCTCGGGGTCCACCTTCCTCGACTCCCTGTTCCTCGGGGATGCGGCTCTCGCCGCCGGGCGCCCGGAGGAGGCGGCGACGGCCCTTCGTCGTTTCGGCCAGATGAACCTTCCGATCTACGCGCTGGCCTGGGCCTACCCGCGGGGCCTCCTCCTCCTCGCGCGGGCCGAGGAGGCGAGCGGCCGGCTCCCGGAGGCGCGGGCGGCTGCAACCTTGCTCGCGGGCTTCTGGCGGGACGCCGAACCCGGCTTCCCCCCGCTTCGTGAGCTCGGCGAGCTCAAGGCGAGACTGGGTCGCTGACGAGGGGCCTTCGTCGGCCGTCCCAGGACCACGGCATAGAGGACCGCCCGGTCGGGTCCCCCGATTCCCAGCAGGTCCTCGACCCGGGAGTCGGAGATGGCGCCGCTCGGCCAGGAGGCGAGCCCGAGATCGGACGCGGCGACGAGCATGTTCTGGGCGACGTGACCGGCCTCGAGGAGGACCATCCGCAGCGAGAGTGGGTGCTCGTACTTCCACATGGCCCGCCCCAGGCTCGCGACCAGGAACACGACCGCCGCGACCCCCTTGGCCCAGGGCTGGCCGCCGAGGAGTTCCGCGGCGGCGGGGAGGGGAGGGGGCCGCCCCACCGGCTCCAGGTCTCGCCGAAGCCCGGAGTACCGGTAGGCGCCGGGCGGAACGCCCGCGACGTCGATCGCGACGAGGTAGCCGTCGATCGGGTTCCGGGCACCGCCGGACGGAGCCAGCTTGAGGGGTAGGTCGCCCTGGATGGGATCGCGGACCACGGCCCGGACTCCCAATCCGGCGAAGAGCACCTCCGCGAGTTGCCGGGAGGAGATCGGCGCCCCGGACATCTCGCGGACCGACTCGCGGAGGAGGAGTCGCGCGAGGAGACCGCGATCTGTCCGGGGAGGAGGCAGGGAAAGGCGCCGTGGCCCTGGCTCCGGGATCACCGCCGGGGGGGGGCGACCTTTCGCGCGTTTCGAGAGGAGGGCCGCGGTCTCCTCCTCGGTTCGGAAGCGCAGGTCCCGGAGTCCACGGTGGAAGGCAGCGGCGACCGGGCCCCACTTCCAGGAGCGAAGCCACTCGTTCTCGCGGCGAGCGGTTCGGGTACCCTCCGGGACGAGAGCGCCGTTGCGAAGCAGCGCGAGGAGCGTGTCTCCGGGGGATTCGTCGCCCAGATCCGCGAGCGTCCGGACGAGCGCATCCGGAGCCTGCCAGCGGTCGGCCCTGGCGAGCAGCGCGAGGGCGGGCCCGGCGCAACCCAGCGTGGTGCCGATCAAGTAGTTCCGGACGAGGAACCCGTCGCGATACGGCCAGGCCACGAGCGTCGTCGAACGGCGCAGGCGTGGCGCGGCCTCATCCTCGCCCGGACTCAAGGCGGGACCCGGAACGTTCGCATCCCGATGGCTCCGCTATGGGTTCGGGGGCCGGACCGGGCCCGTCGGGTCGGGGAGGAGCTCGATCCGGACGAGCAACCGCCTCGGGCCCGGCGGCGGGGGGGGCGGCCGGAGGCAATAGCTCGCCTCCTCCACGGAGAGGCAGGGGGCGAGCTCGAGGCCGCTCGCCACCGTGGTTCCGGTCGATCGGTTCTTGAGTTGCCATGCGATTCGTGCGACGGCCAGTCCCAACTCCTTCAGCGCCTCCTCCGTCTCGGCATTGAAATTCGGCATCGCTCCTCCATCGCCGGATCCGGTCTTGGGAATTTGACCCAGCGTGAGGGAGACGATGTCCTTCCCCGATCGCGACCGTCAAGGGCACGCCCCCCCCGGGGATCGCCGCCCTGACCCGAAGGCGGGCAATAACGCGGCGCGCCGTGAGGCCGCCCCGGCTAGACTTCACCCCTCCCATGGACGCGATCCTGCGCCGGAAGATCGACGAGCTGCCCGCCGAGCCCGGCGTGTACCTCATGAAGGACCGCCGCGGCGAGGTGGTCTACGTGGGGAAGGCCGCCTCGCTCCGGGCCCGCGTCCGCAGCTACTTCGACGCGGGCGGCGGGGACGACCGCCACTTCATCCCGCTCCTCGACGGCCTGCTCGGCGACCTCGACGTGGTGGTGACCCGGTCCGAGAAGGAGGCGGTGCTCCTCGAGAACGAGCTCATCAAGAAGCACAAGCCGCGCTTCAACGTGCGGCTCCGGGACGACAAGGACTTCATCGTCCTGCGGCTCGACCGGCGCCATCCGTTCCCGCGCCTCGAGGTGACGCGCGCCCGCCTGCGCAAGGACGACGGCGCCCGCTGGTTCGGGCCCTACTCCAGCGCCAGCTCCATCCGCGAGACGCTCCGGGTGGTGAACCGCTGGTTCCAGCTGCGCACCTGCACCGACCACGTCTTCGACCACCGCAAGCGCCCCTGCATCCTGTACCAGATCCACCGCTGCCCGGCCCCGTGCGTCTACGACGTCCCGCAGGAGGACTACGCGCGCAGCGTCGACGACGCGGTCGCCTTCCTGGAGGGGAGGGAGGGGGAGCTCGCCGAGCGGCTCGGCGCCCGCATGCGGGAAGCCGCAGCCGCCATGCGCTTCGAGGACGCGGCCCGCCTCCGCGACCAGCTCCGTGCGGTCGAGCGGAGCCTGGAGACGCAGCGGGTCCTCCTCGACGACCGGGCCGACCGCGACGTGGTGGGCATCCACCGGGAGGGGCCCGACCTCGTCATCCAGGTGATGTCGATGCGCGGCGGCAAGCTCCTCGACTCGCGGGCCTTCCCCTTCGCCGGCCAGGAGTTCCCCGGCGACGAGCTGCTCTCGTCCTTCCTGTCGCTCCACTACGAGCGGGCCGAGCCGCCCGAGGAGATCCTCGTCCCCATCGAGCCCGCCAACGCGGGGGCGCTCGCGGAGGTGCTCACCGACCGGCGCGGACGAAAGGTCGAGCTCCTGGTGCCCCGGCGCGGCGCGAAGGCCGACCTGCTCTCGAGCGCCAACCGGAACGCGGAGCAGTCGTTCCGCGGCTGGCGGGAGGACGGGGTGAAGCGCCAGGACGCGCTCGCTGGCCTCACCCGCGCGCTCTCGCTCTCCCGCGAGCCGCGCTGGATGGAGTGCTTCGACATCTCCACCTTCCAGGGGTCGCAGGCGGTCGGCTCCGGGGTCTCGATGAAGGACGGGGAGCCCGACCGGGACGGCTACCGCCGCTACCGGGTGAAGGGCGTGGTCGGGCAGGACGACTTCGCCATGCTCCACGAGGTGATCACCCGCCGGCTCCGGCGCGGGCTCGCCGAGGGGGCGCTGCCCGACCTGCTCGTCATCGACGGCGGGAAGGGTCAGCTCGGCGCGGCGCTGGCCGCGGCCCGCGACCTCGGGGTGGCGACGCGCCCCGACCCCGGCAACCCGGGGCTCCCCTACGTGCAGATGGTGGGGCTCG
The DNA here is from genome assembly GCA_049586815.1 of Anaeromyxobacteraceae bacterium. Classification (GTDB taxonomy): domain Bacteria; phylum Myxococcota; class Myxococcia; order Myxococcales; family Anaeromyxobacteraceae; genus CAIOAK01. The sequence goes on along the minus strand of JBAVCR010000043.1, from coordinate 4,680 downwards.
CGAAGAGCCGCACGCTCGACGCGGGCGCCCTCGGCGCGACCCGGGTGATCTCCCGCCGCTCGGTCCGGAGCACGCGGCTCGCCGAGGCGGCCGAGCGGGCCGGGAAGGGCTTCGTGGCCGAGGCGGCCCGCACGCCCGAGCGGGTCTTCGTCCCGGGGCGGAAGGACCCTGTGGTGCTCCGGCAGAACTCCGCCGAGCTCTACCTGCTCGTCCGGCTGCGCGACGAGGCCCACCGCTTCGCCATCGAGTTCCACCGCCGGCTGCGGCGGGCGCGGACGCTGCGGTCCGGCCTCGACGAGATCCCCGGGGTCGGGGAATCCCGGCGGAAGGCGCTGCTGCGCCACTTCGGGTCGCTCCGCCGGGTGCGCGACGCGAGCGTCGAGGAGCTGCAGGCGGTGGAGGGGGTGGGGCCGGCCCAAGCGCGCGCCGTCCGGGAGTTCTTCCACCCGGCGGCGGACACGAGGTTGATCGAGGGAGAGGGAGAACGTATGGATCCCGTTCCCCGGAGGAACGGATGACACCCCAGGACGACTTCCCCATCCAGGCCATCGTCGACGAGCTCTGCCGCGAGGCCGAGCCCGTGCTGGCCGGCCACTACCGGATGGTCCTTCCCTCGCGCGAGCGGGTCATCGCCATCGTCGAGGACGTGCGCTCGCTCTTCTTCCCCGGCTACTTCGGCACCCAGGACCTGCGCAACGACACGCTCCGCTTCCACGTGGGCGCCACGCTCGACCGGGTGCGGGTGACCCTCGACGAGGAGATCCGGCGCGCGGTCGCCTTCGCCGAGAAGCACGACTTCGACGCCTGCCAGCACTGCGCGGTGGCCGCCAGCGAGGCCACCCGGAAGTTCGTGGCCCGGCTGCCGGCCGTCCGCAGGCTGGTCGCCGGCGACGTGGAGGCGGCCTTCGAGGGGGACCCGGCGCTGCGGACCCGGGACGAGGCCATCTTCGCCTACCCGGGCATCTTCGCCGTCACGAACCAGCGCATCGCCCACGAGCTGCACGTGCTGGGTGTCCCGCTCATTCCCCGGATCATCACCGAGCACGCCCACACCATCACCGGCATCGATGTCCACCCGGGGGCCCGCATCGGGGAGCGGTTCTTCATCGACCACGGCACCGGGGTGGTCATCGGGGAGACCTCGGTCATCGGCAACCGCGTCCGGGTCTACCAGGGCGTCACGCTCGGGGCGAAGAGCTTCCCGCTCGACGAGAACGGCAAACCCATCAAGGGCATCGACCGCCATCCCATCGTGGAGGATGAGGTGGTGATCTACTCGGGGGCGACGATCCTGGGACGGATCGTCATCGGCCGGGGGTCGAGCATCGGGGGCAACGTGTGGCTCACCCATGCGGTGCCGCCCGGCAGCAGGGTCACGCAGGAAGCCCCGGTGGAGCGCGGCTAGCCGCTCCACCCCACCGTCGCACGGAGATCCGAATGTCCTTCCACCCCTGGCACGACGTGGTCCTCCCCCGTTACGTGGAGGAGTCCATCCCGGCCATCATCGAGATCCCCACCGGCTCCAAGGTGAAGTACGAGCTCGACAAGGCGAGCGGGCTGCTCCGCGTCGACCGGATCCTCTTCAGCGCCGTTCGCTACCCGGCCAACTACGGCTTCGTCCCCCGCACCTACTGCGACGACGGCGACCCGCTCGACATCCTCGTGTACTGCCAGGAGCAGATCGTCCCGCTCGCCATCATGCAGGCCAAGATCATCGGGGTGATGCGCATGCGGGACGACAAGGGGGAGGACGACAAGCTCGTGGCCGTCTCCGCCGACGACCCGGACTACGCCGACATCTCCGACATCTCCGAGATGCCGGCGCACCGGATGCGCGAGCTGAAGCGCTTCTTCGAGGACTACAAGGCGCTCGAGCACAAGAAGGTGATGGTGCGGGAACCCCAGGGGAGGGCGGAGGCGCTCGACGTGCTCCGCGGCGCCATCCGGCTCTACGACCGGGAGGCCGACCGGCTGCGCGGCGACATGGCGCCCCCCCCGGTGAAGAAGCGCCGGAAGCGCTGACGGAGGGCGGGTCCCGGGCCGCCCGGGGCAGGTCGCGCCGGACGGCGAACCCTTTCCCGCCCGCCGGGCTCCAACCTCCCGATGCCCATCTACGAATACTCCTGCAAGGCCTGCCACCGCTCCTTCGAGGAGCTGATCATGCGCCGGAAGGACGAGGCCGACGTCCGCTGTCCCGGCTGCGGGAACCGGCGGGTCGAGAAACTCGTCTCCCGGCCCGCGGCGGCCCGTGCCGGTGGCGAGGGGGGCGTTCCCGCCCCGTCGTCGCCCGGTTGCGGGCCCGTCGGTTGAGCCATCTGACCTCCGCGCGGTCGCGCGGAATCGGGTGATACCGCGAGGGACGCGTCCTCGCCCCTGGGGGGGAGGCGCGATAGGATCCCCTCGCCCATGCGAAGCCATCGTGCCAGCGACTTCTCGCTGGAGTTCGTCACCGACGCGCTCCTCCGGCAGGGGATCCTGCGGGAGGAGGACCGCCGGACGGCGGCCGCCCGGGAGAACGTGCAGCGCGCCAAGCTCCTCCGGGAGCAGAACGGCCGGGACGGGCGCGGCCTGCGCCGGGCCGACCTCTCGCCCATCGAGCTCCTCGCCTCCTTCGGCTTCGCCGATGCGCGCAGGGAGGCCGACCGGATCGACGAGGACAAGGCCACCAAGGTGGTGGCCGAGGCGGTGGGGGTCCCCTACGTCAAGATCGACCCCCTGAAGCTCGACGTGCAGCTCATCACGCGCACGCTCTCCCGCCCGTTCGCCCGCAAGCACGCGGTGCTGCCGCTCGAGAAGAGGAACGGCGCGCTGGTGGTCGCGACCGCGAACCCGTTCGACCGCGAGCTCTTCGAGAACCTGCACGGGCTCACCGGCATGGCCGTCGAGCCGGTCCTCTCCGCGCCGGCCGACATCCACCGGGCCATCGCCGAGATCTACGGCTTCCGCGAGCAGATCCGCGAGGCCCAGGTCCGCGTGGGCGGCGGGGGCGTCGACGTCGGCAACCTGGAGCAGTTCGTCAACCTCACCGGGCTGGAGGCGCTGGAGGCGTCGAGCGAGCCCATCGTGGCCGCCGTCGAGTACCTCTTCCACTACGCCTTCGAGCAGCGGGCGAGCGACATCCACGTCGAGCCGCGCCGGGACGAGACCATCATCCGCATGCGCATCGACGGCATGCTCCACCCGGTCTACCGGGTGCCGAAGGGCGTGCACGGGGCCATCGCCAACCGTCTCAAGATCATGAGCCGCCTCGACATCGCCGCGCGCCGGCCCCAGGACGGGCGCATCCGCACCGCCCGCGGCGACACCGAGATGGAGCTGCGCGTCTCGACCATCCCCACCGCCTTCGGCGACAAGATCGTGGTCCGCGTGCTCGACCAGCAGGTGCTGGTGCGCGACCTCTCCGAGCTGGGGTTCCTGCCCGACGAGCGGGACCGCTTCGAGCGCTGGCTGGAGCGGCCGCACGGCATGGTGGTGGTCACCGGCCCCACCGGATCGGGCAAGACCACCACGCTCTACTCGGCGCTGGAGGCGCTGGCCTCGCCGGAGATCAACATCGTCACCATCGAGGACCCCATCGAGATGGTGCACGAGGATTTCAACCAGATCGCCGCCAACCCCAAGACCGGCACCGGGTTCGCCGAGGCGCTCCGCCACGTGCTGCGGCAGGATCCCGACGTGGTCATGGTCGGCGAGGTGCGCGACGGCGAGACGGCCACCCAGGCGGTGCAGGCGGCCCTCACCGGCCACCTCGTGCTCACCACCCTCCACACCAGCGACGCCGTGGGGGCGGTGGCCCGCCTGCGCGACCTGGGGGTCCCCGGCTTCCTCATCGCCGCCACGCTCACCGGCGTGGTGGCCCAGCGTCTCGTGCGCGGGGTGTGCCCGAACTGCGCCGAGGACGTCCTGCTCACCGCCGACCAGGTGGCCGAGCTGGGCGTGCGCCACCCGGAGGAGCACGCCGGGAAGCTCATCGCCCGGCGCGGCGTCGGCTGCCCCAAGTGCCGGTACACCGGCTTCTTCGGGCGCACCGGCATCTTCGAGGTCCTGGCGGTGAACCACCGCCTGCGCCACCTCATCGCCGAGGGAGCCACCCCCGAGGTGCTGGCCCGCACGGCCCGGCAGGACGGGTTGCGGACGCTCCGGGAGCACGCCGTCCTCAAGGTGGCCGCCGGCGCGACCTCCTTCGAGGAGGCGATGCGCTCCACCGCCGACGCGGAGGGGGCCGGATGAGGGCGCCCGAGGTCGAGGTGGGAGAGCTCTGGGCGGCCGGAACGCCCATCGTCTACCTGGTGACGGCCGAGGAGGAGCGGGCCGTCGCCATCTGCCGGGCCGCGGCCGACGCCTTCGACGCCAACCTGGCCGTCTGGTCGAGCGTGCGGGGGCTCGAGCCCATCGCGCCGCTGGCGCGCAGCCCGGTCGCGGCCATCGAGGCGGCCCTGCAGGCCCCGGCCCCGTTCCTCGCCGTGATGCTCGACTTCCACGAGGCGCTCCGCGATCCGGCCGTGGTCCGGGTGATCCGCGACGCCCTGCCGCGGCTCGCCGCCGAGGGGCGGTGCATCGCCATCGTGGCGCCGCGCCTGGAGCTCCCCGAGGGACTCGCCACCGAGGCGGCGGTCCTCCGGCTGCCACTCCCCACCGAGGAGGAGCTCTCGACCCTGCTCGAGGGGCTCGCCCCCGGAT
>JBAVCR010000042.1:0-1763 GCA_049586815.1 Anaeromyxobacteraceae bacterium | reverse complement strand
CCCCGTCCAGCCCACCTTCCTCGTCCGCGCCCTCATCGTCTTCGGCATGGTCATGGGCGCCATCGGCGTCGGCTCCCTCTTCGCGGTCGGCGGCGCGGTCGCCGGAGCCGCCGTCGGCGCCCTGACGAGCGCCCCGGCGAAGAAGGTCGAGGCGAAGGTCGTCTCGAACGGCTAGGTCGAACGAAGGGTGGGGCGAGAGGCCCCGCGGTTCACGAGGCCGTCCCGAACCGGGGCGGCCTCGCCGCGTTCTGGACGTCGACGAGCGCGTGGTGACCGCAGGACGGGCACGGAGTGAGGATGTCGCCCGTACGGGCATCCTCGCGGACGGGCATCCGGAACGGGCGCGCGGCCCGCGGGTCGCAGTCGAGGCAATGGGTCGGCCAGCGGAGGGGGCGGCCCAGGTAGATGACGTTGCCTTCGACGCGATGGTCCATGATCGATATCGCGATATCAGACAGCCGCCGCCGCGAAACGTGACGCCCCCAGGCCAGGGGTACCCAAGAAAGGCCCGCGCAAACGCCTCCTTGCGCCCCGGAAAGGGGCCAACGCCACCTGGCCAGGGTTCACCGGCCCACGTGACATTCATGCAGGTGGGGAACTGGTATCCCGGTGTGGGGAGGGACCCGCTGCGCCAGGGGGGCGCGGTGGGCACCGGGGATGCCGAGGCAGCGCCGCAGCACGTTCCGCAGGCTCCTGTCCGGAGTCGCGCTCGCCTCGCTGGCGGCCTGCGGCGGATCCGGTCCGGCCCCCGCCGCCTGCGTCGGGGTCGAGAGCAACGGGATCTGCTGGGTCGCGAAGGACGGCATCACGCTCACGAAGGAGCGGGTCGACAGGCTCTTCACGACGGCGGCCTCCGTCTGGGGCGTGCGCGACCCCGATCTCGCGGGCTGGCGCGTCGAGTTCACCCGCCAGCGCGCGGTGATCGACGGCGAGGAGTACGACGGCTACACCTGGGGCCACCAGCGCTTCATCGTCGTCGCTCCCTTCGCGCCCGACTGCATCGAGCGCTCCGCCATCATCCACGAGCTGGGCCACGCCTGGGGCTTCGGCCACGACGATCCGCGCATGTGGGCCCAGTGGCGGTACATCCACGAGACGATGGAGCGCTCGGGCTGGCCGGGCTGCGCCGTGGAGCCCGGCGACGACGACGGTTCCGGCGAGCGGGACTAGAAGGCCACGACGAGCCCGACGGTCACCACCTTCGAGCCCCGGCTGACCCAGGGGAGCCAGGCGACGTCGGGCAGGAAGTAGCGGGCCACGTCGAGGGCCGCCGTGGCGAGGACGACGCCGGCCATCAGGCCGCGCGGTGCGCCGGTGGCCGCCTCGAAGGAGCGCAGGTCGCCCTCGGGAGGCTCGATCCCGGTGAGGTTGGCGATGGCGTAGGCCACCGACGTCGCGGTGTTGAAGAGCAACATGCCCTTCAGGAAGGGCAGCCGCTCGTACCGGATCCGGGGGTGCTCGGTGAGGATGATCTCGTCGGTGATCTCCTGGCAGAGGATCCCGGACGACACGATGAACCCGTAGCCGCGCGGGCCGGGCACGAAGGGCGTGCCGTCCCGCCGAACGCACGTGCCGTTCGTGCACTGGACCCCGGGCGACACGGCGAAGAAGGGGAGCCAGCCCATGAACTGGACGGGCTCCAGGGTGGGGACGTTGGCCATGGAGAGGTTGGCCACCGCATGGCAGGACTCGTGGACCACGAAGGCGGTGAGGAACCCCGTGGTGGTGAGGAGCACCGACTCGAACGTGACGTCGGTGAGCTC
>JBAVCR010000041.1:0-1999 GCA_049586815.1 Anaeromyxobacteraceae bacterium | reverse complement strand
TGGCGTGGCTCATCTTGCCGGTCAGCCACACCCAGTTCATCGGGAAGATCGAGGGCTTCAGGTGCGCGTTGTAGAAGTGCACCACGAAGAGGAAGAGCAGCGCGAGCGTGGCCTCCTCGCCGTGGATGATCTGGGCCGAGGTGAGCACCCAGTGCGGCGCCCACTTGGCGAAGAAGACCGGGAACCAGAGCACGAAGCCGGTCCCGACCATCATGATCATGCCCCAGAAGACGGCCCAGTAATCGAACTTCTCCAGGTAGCTGTACTTGCCGTAGGCCGGCCGCTCGCCGAAGCCCAGCATGTAGCGGATGTTGTCGCGGATCTCGGTGACGTCGCGCGGGCCGGGCAGCATCGTGAAGGCCAGCGTGCGGCGGGCGCCGTGCAGCATGAGGTACAGGATGTGGTAGGCGCCCGAGATGATGATCATCACCGCGGCGATGCGGTGGAGCAGGGCCGCGCCGTGGGGACCGCCGAAGAGCGCCATGATCTTCCGGGAGGACTCGATGGCCTCCGGGGAGCCCGCGCCGCGCAGCGGCCAGCCGGTCAGGCCGAGCAGGATGACGCCCACCAGCATGAGCCAGTGCTGCGCCCGCTGGTGGATGTCGAAGCGCTGGACGTGGAGCGACTCCTTCACCGGATCGTGCCCGTGCCCGGACTTCCTCATCCGGATCTTGTGGCGGATCTCGGCGGCCAGGTCGAGGAGCACGTGGCCGGCGAAGAAGATCAGGGTGAGCGCCGCCAGCCACGAGAACATCACGTGGAGGAAGTGCGGGATCTTGCTCTCGCCGTGGGCCGGGTCGTGGTGGGCGACGAGCTTCGCGAAGTTCTCGTTCGCCCCGGCGTGGCACCGGCCGCAGGTCTGCGCGCGGTTGGCCCCGAAGACCGGGCTCTGCGGATCGGTCTTGGCCACGATCCTGTGGGCGTTGGGGTGGGAGACGCCCTTCGCGTCCTTCTCGGCGACGCCGTGGCAGTCGGCGCAGGCCGGGGCCCGCTCCGACCCGACGGCCACGAGCCGCCCGTGGATGGAGTCGCGGAAGGTGGGCGCCACCTCGCGGTTCAGGCCGGCCTTCTCGGCGAAGGCGGCGTCGGCGTGGCACTTCTCGCAGCGGGCCGAGATCGCCCGTGCACCAACCGTGAACGTGGCGCCGGCCTTGGCCGCCGGCTGCGTCACCTTGACCACCTCGTGGATGGGGCCGTGGCAGCTCGTGCAGGTCGGGCCGGCGACCTTGCCGTCGCCCTTCGTCCACTTGCCGTGCACCGAGGCGGCCACCTGCTCGGCGACCTCGGAGTGGCAGCCGCCGCAGGCCAGGAAGGCCCGCGGCGCCGGGCTCGCCTTCAGCGCGGCGTAGCGGGCCACGAGCGCCGCGTCGGCGCCGTCGAGGGCCGGAAGCTCGTGCGGTCCGGGCGCCTCGTAGCCGGCGTGGCAGTCGGTGCAGCCGAAGCTGCCGTGGACCGACTTCGCGAACTCGGCCGGGCGGACGCCAGCCTCGTCCGGCTTCGACGCCGAGTGACAGTCGAGGCAGGCCTGGTTGGGGTCGGGCGCGGCCGCCTTGGCGGGCGCGTCGGCCGCGGTTGCGGCCAGGGGAAGCGAGAGGAACAGCGCGAGGAGGAGGGGAGTTGGGCGCATATGGTCCGGAGGGGGGGCCTGTGCAGGGGGTGTGCCGAGGCGGCGCAGGATAAAGTCTTGGATTCAGCCTGCATTGCGCTGGATCAGATCCCGCGCGGGACGCACGACTTGCGTTTACCCCGGGGGAGCGCAAAAGAAGATGCGGCCCCGGAGTCTTCTCCGGGACCGCTCGTCTCACCGAGACCCCGCGGGAAGTCCTAGGCCTTCGTCTCCTGCGTGGCGACCTTGGCCGGCGTGGCGGCCTGCGTCAGGGCGCCGACGGCGGCTCCGGCGACCGCGCCGCCGACCGCGAAGAGGGAGCCGACGCCGATGGCGCCCATGACCATGCCGAAGACGATGAGGGCGCGGACGAGGAAGGTGGGCTGGACGGGG
>JBAVCR010000040.1:0-4070 GCA_049586815.1 Anaeromyxobacteraceae bacterium | reverse complement strand
GACCGCGTCCGTGTCGCCGCCGAGCCGCGGCGCGGGGCGGAGCGGCGCCTCGACCCCGCGCAACCGGACCGGCGAGGCGAGCCCCGGCATGTCCTTCCCTTCCCACGGGGTGGGCACGGAGACGAAGCTTCCCCGGTGGACGAGCTGGGGGTCGCGCCGGGGCTCGTCCCCCTCCAGCACCGGCATCACGCACACGTCGTGGCGGGCGGCGAACTCGCCCCACTCGGCGCGGGTGCGGGAGAGGAAGATCTCCTCCAGCGCCGCGCGCGGTCCCGCCCCGCCCTCGTCGAACTGCGCGTCGGAGAGCTCCGGTCGCCCCACCGCCTCGCAGAAGGCGCGGAAGAACTTGGGCTCGAGAGCGCCCAGCGCGACGAACCCCCCGTCGCGGGCCCGGTAGACGCCGTAGCAGGCCGACCCGCCGTTCAGCGGCTCACCGCCGCGGCGGAGCGCCCTTCCCTCCGCGTCGGCCGCCCCCTGCTGGAGCGCCAGCAGCGCCAGCGCCCCCTCCGCCATGGCGATGTCCACCCAGGCACCGCGTCCGCTCGTGGCGCGCCCCACGAGCGCCGCCAGGATCCCGGCCACCGCCGGCCAGGACCCGCCGGCGACGTCGGCCACCTGGACGCCGGGGGGCACCGGCCGGTCCGGCGGACCGGAGAGCGCGAGGACCCCGGCGAGCGCCACGTAGTCGATGTCGTGCCCGGCCCGGTCGCGGTACGGGCCGTCCTGCCCGTAGCCGCTCAACGAGCAGAGGACGATGCGCGGGTTCTCCCGGGAGAGGGCGTCGTACCCGATGCCGAGCTTCTGCATCACGCCCGGCCGGAACGACTCGACCACCACGTCGAAGCTCCGCGCCAGGCGGAGCAGCGTGGCCGGCCCTCCGGGCCTGCGCAGGTCGAGGGAGAGGGAGCGCTTGTTGCGGTTCAGCGCGTGGAACCAGCCCGACTGCTCCCCGGCCATGGGGGGCATGAAGCGCAGGTAGTCGCCGCCCGATGGGTCCTCGACCTTCACCACGTCCGCGCCCAGGTCGGCGAGAACGAGGGTGGCGTACGGCCCCGGCAGGAGCCGGGAGAGGTCGAGGACGCGCAGCCCCTGGAGCGGGAGGGCGCTCACGCCGTCGCCGGGTGCGCCGGTCAGAGGATCTGCTGGAGCTTCATGGCGAGCCCCATGTCCCCCTGGATCTTCAGCTTCCCGGACATGAAGGCCATCTGCGGGTTCAGCTTCCCGTTCACGATGGCGAGGAAGTCGGCGTCGGTGGCGACGACCGTGCACTTGGCCGACCCGGAGGTCCCCGCGGCGATGGCGCCGCCGGGCTGGGTGCAGTCGACCGACCACTGGCCACCGTTCGGCCCGGAGATGTTGAACTGGTAGATCGCGTTGATCTTCGCGATCACGTCGGGCTTGCCCTTCAGCTTTTCGGGCATGTGCCGCTCGAACACGTCCCTCACGCTCTCCGCTGCCATGGTGCCGTCTCCTCGGTTGATTCGGGAATCAACACCCGATATCCCGGCCCGGGCCGGGGTGTCAAGCGCGGGCCCTCCTCACTCCAAGTAGAAGGAGTCGAGCAGCTTCTTGTTGCGCTCGGTGACCACCTTGCGCTTCACCTTGAGCGTCGGGGTGAGGTCGCCGCGCTCCTGGGCGAAGTCGTTCTCCAGGATGGCGAACTTCTTGATGGTGGCGTAGCTCGCCTGCCGGGCGTTGAGCGCGTCGATGGCCTGCTGGATGCGCGCCCTCACCTTGGGGTTCGTGTGGAGCGACTCCTCCTCCCCCACCCCCTGCTCGGTGGCCCACCTGCGGGCGTTCTCCACGCTGAGCGTGACGAGGGCCACCACGAACTTGCGCTGGTCGCCGTGGACCATGACCTGGGAGACGAGCGGATCGGCCTTGAGCTCGTTCTCGAGGTTCTGCGGCGCGATGTACTTGCCGCCCGAGGTCTTGATGAGGTCCTTCTTGTGGTCGGTGATGCGCAGGTACCCGTCGGCGTCGAGCTCCCCGATGTCGCCGGTGTAGAGCCAGCCGTCCTTCAGCACCTCGGCGGTGGCCTCCGGGCGCCGGTAGTACTCCTTCATGACGCCGCCGCCCTTCACGAGGATCTCGCCGTCCTCGGCGATGCGGATCTCGGTGCCGGGGATGGGGGGCCCCACGGTCCCGATCTTGTTCTTGCCGATCCGGTTCACGCAGGTGCCGGCGGAGGTCTCGGTGAGGCCCCAGCCCTCGAGGACCGTGAAGCCGAGCAGCGTGAAGAACCAGTTGATCTTGGGGGAGAGCGGCGCCCCGCCGGAGACGAAGAGGCGCATGCGCCCGCCGAAGCGCTCGGCCAGCGCCGCCGCCAGCTTCGGGAAGACGAGCCGCTCGCCGATGCGGAAGCCGACGGTCTTCACCTCCATGCCCTTGTGCTTCCCCTCGACCCAGGCGTCGAAGCCGTTCATGGCGAGGCCGAAGAGCCAGCCCTTCACGCCCGGCGCGGAGAGCCCCTTCGCCAGCACGGCGTCGTAGGCCTTCTCGAAGATGCGCGGCACCGACGGCATCACCGTCGGCTTCACCTCGCCGGCGTTGTCGACGATCTTCTCGATCGACTCGACGAAGGCGGCGGTGGCCCCCTCCCCGAACCACACCGCCTCGATCACCTTGGCGAAGGAGTGGGCCATGGGGAGGAAGAGCAGCACCGTGTCGTCGTGCTGGACGATCTTGAGGTCGGCCACCGCCTCGGCCTCGTAGGTCCACGCGCCGTGGGTGAGGACCACGCCCTTGGGGTTGCCGGTGGTGCCGGAGGTGTAGAGGTAGCTCGCGGCGTCGGTGGCCGCGACCGCATTCACGCGCTCGGCATGGGAGCCGGGGTTCCCGGCGCGGAACTCCTGTCCGGCCTTCTCGAGCGAGGCGAGGGTGCGCTCGTGCGCGGCCTCGGGGTCGCCGAAGAAGCGGATCACGCCCTTCAGGTCGGGGAGCTTGGCGGCCTCCTCGCGGATCTTGGCGGCCTGGTGGTCGTGGTCCACGAAGATCCAGGTGGCCCCGCAGTCCTGCAGGATGTACTGCACCTCGTGGGCCGGGTTGGACTGGTAGATGGGCACGGTGATGGCGCCCGCCGCCATGATTCCCACGTCGGCCACGATCCACTCCGCGCAGGTGTCGCCCAGGACGGAGACGCGGTCGCCCGGCTTCACGCCCAGCGAGACGAGCCCGTCGGCGACGTCCCGCACCCTCCGTCCCAGCTCCCTCCAGGACATGTCGTGCCACTTCCCGGCGCGCTTGAACTTCAGCGCGGCGGCGTCGCCCCGCTTCGCCACCTGCTCCTCGAACACCTGCACCAGGTTCCTGGAGGTCATGGTCATTGTCTCCCTCGGTGAAATCTACTTGAGCTTTTCCATCGCGGCGCGGGCGAGCCCCTGGGCGCGCCGCTCCTCGGGTGGGTCGTAGGCGCCGGGCTTCGCGTCGAGCACCGCGTCGAGCAGCTTCTTCGCCTCGACGGGGTGATCCTCCTTGATGTAGAGCTCGGCCAGGTACACCTTGGCGCGCAGGTTGAACGGGGCCCCGCGCAGCGCCTTGCGGAAGGCGAGCTCGCTCTTCTCGCCGTCGTACTTCGGCCAGGGCACCTCGTAGTAGTACCGGCCCCAGGACACGTCGCCGCCGTAGCCGTAGTACGACGGGTCGGCGGCCTGGGACTTCTTCAGGCGGTCGAGGTACTTCGACTCCATCCCGTCGAGGAGCGCGCGGACGATGCTGATGCCGAGCGAGTACATCCCCACCCCGGCGGATCCGTAGAACCATCCCTCGACGCGGGCCGGGTTGGCCTGGTTGGCCTTGTCCGACCATTCCCAGGTGAGCTTGCCGAGCCGCGCCTTCTCCTCGTTGGTGATGGAGGGGTCGTCGGCGAGCCAGTAGTAGTGGCGCGCGATCCGCCAGAGGACCTCGTAGTCCTCCGGGGCGATCTTCCGGGCCTTCTCGAGCAGGGCGAGGTCGACGTCCATCTTGCCGGGCTGGTCGCGGATCACCCAGTTGGCGTCGACCTCGGCGAGCAGCGCGGCGAGCTCCGGCGACGAGGGCGCGGCAGCCGTCGCGGCGGGAGAAGGAGCGAC
>JBAVCR010000039.1:0-2391 GCA_049586815.1 Anaeromyxobacteraceae bacterium | reverse complement strand
GACGCACCGCGAGCACGGCCCGGTAGCGGGCGCCGGCGCGGGCCAGGCCCGGGAGGTCGGCGAAGCGCGCGAGGAAGGCGCGGTGGACCTCCGGCTCGCCCCACCGCGCGCACACCTCGGCCCAGGCCGCCTCCTCGGCGGGATCGACCGGCCCGGCGTCGACGGCCGGCGCCGCGGGAAATGGCGTCTCGGGTGTCACAGGCGGAAGGGAACGGGCACGAAGGTGAGGACGAAGAGCGCGAGGGAGACGAGCGCCACCGCGCGGCGCGCCGGCCCGATGGGCGCCTCGTCCATGGCCGGGGGGTGGCGCAGCCCGATGACGATCCGGGTGAGCGCCCACCAGACGAGCCAGTTCATCGAGACGAAGATCCCGGCGACGAGGAGCCCCAGGGAGACGAGCCGCGACACCCGGAGCGCCCCGCGCTCCCCGAGCCAGGCGTAGGTGACGTGTCCGCCGTCGAGCTGGCCGAGCGGGAGCAGGTTGAGCGTCGTGACGAAGAGGCCGAGCCAGGCGGCGAGCGCCACCGGGTGGATCACCACGTCGTGCCCGGGGGGAATCGCGCCGAGGACGAGCCGCTGGATGCCGGCGGTGAGCAGGCTGTCCCCGAAGACCACCGCGTCGCCTCCCCAGGTGAGCGTCTCGCCGCGGAGGAAGGCGGCGAGCATCTCGAAGGGGGAGCCCGTGTTGGTGGCGGCGAGCTCGCCCACGGCCCGCACCTCGGAGTGGGCGAGCCCCCAGGCGTAGACCGGGATGGCCACGAGCGCACCGGCGATGGGGCCGGCCGCGCCGATGTCGAGCACCGCGTCGCGCGACGGGATGGGGGAGCGCAGCCGGATGAGCGCCCCCAGGGTCCCGAAGTTCATCGAGCCCGGCACGTAGATGGGGATGAAGTAGGGAAGCGTCGAGTCGACGCCCCAGGCGCGCGCGAGCAGCCAGTGCCCCATCTCGTGGGCGAGCAGGATGGAGAGGACGGCGGTGGCGTAGGAGAGGCCGGCGAGGACGAGGCCCCTCGCCCCTTCCCCGGCCCAGCCGGCGAAGGCGGCGCCGGAGAGCACCGTGGTGGCGATGGTGCCGAGGAAGAGGGCGGCGTTCCACCACGGCAGGCGGCGCCTCCGCGGCGCGATGTCGGGGCTCCCTTCCACGCGAAGGCGTCTAGGGCGCCGTTGCCGGCGCCACCCCCAGCTCCTCGGGACGCATCTCGCGGATCACGCCCTTGTCGACGGTGAGGAAGAAGAGCGGGCGGACCGGCTCGCCGCGGGCGTCGAAGGCGACGTCGCCGGTGGCGCCCGGGTAGGGCTTCTGCGCGGCCAGCGCGTCGCGCAGCTCCTTGCGCCCGGCCACCCCGCGGGCCATGGCGGCGGCGATCATGCCCGCGGCGTCGTAGGCGCTCGCCTCCAGGATGGAAGGTGTCCGCGCGTTGGCCTTCTGGAAGGCCTCGACGAAGCGCCTCGTGTCGGCCCGCTCCGAGCCCGCGAAGAAGCCGTCGACGAAGACGGCGCACTCGACGTACTTGCCGGCCTTCTCGACGATGGCCGGGTCGTCCCAGCCGTTCGCGCCGAGCAGGAGGACCGGCTTCACCACCCAGGGGCTCACCTTCTGGATGCGCTCGACCTCGAGGGGGTCGCAGGCGGTGACCACGTCCTCCACGGCCAGCGCCGGCGCGAGGAGCGTGATGCTGCGGGCGAAGTCGGGGACGAAGACCACGTCGAACTCGATGATGGGCGCGAGCTCCTTGCGGGCCTTCTCGAGCGCCTTGGCGCGCCGGTAGGGATCCTGGATCTCCTTGGCGATGGCCTTCTGGGCCTCGCGCCAGTCGGCGCGCTGCTCGATCTGGGTGCGCCCCACGAGCTCCTTCACCATGGGCGCGAAGTTGGCGCGGTCGGCCTCGTAGCCGACGGAGCGGGCCACGGCGCCGCCGCGGGCCTCGACCTCCGACTGGAAGGCCGTCCGGAGCTCCTGTCCGTAGGGGATCTCCGGGTAGAGGATCACGGCGCGCCTGAGGCCGCGGCGCGCCACCGCCAGCTCGGCGAGCGCCTGGGCCTGCGCCCGCGCGGTGAGCATGAGGCGGAAGACGTAGGGGCGCCCCTCGGCGATGCCGTCCACCTTCGAGAGCGAGACGAGCGGGACCCCGGCCTGCTGCGCCGCCGCGGCGGCGCGGATCGCCTCGGCGTTCGTGACCCCGCCGATGATGGCCACCGCGCCCTCGGCGGCGAGCTGGGCCACGGCGTCGGCCGCCCCGTCCGGCTCCCCCCGGGTGTCCTTCGCGATCACCTTCACCGGTCCGCCGGCCGGGATGGCGAGCTCCACGCCCTGCAGGATGGCGTCGCCCCAGGCCTTCTGCTTTCCGGAGAGCGGGACGGCCACCCCGACCACGCCGGCCACGCCCCGCG
>JBAVCR010000038.1:0-11716 GCA_049586815.1 Anaeromyxobacteraceae bacterium | reverse complement strand
ACCGTCCAGGGTGGCGCCCCTTCCACCGGGACCGTCACGCTCACCGCCGCCGCTCCGTCCGGCGGCGCAGCCGTGACGCTCTCCTCGACCCTCGCCGCCGCCTCCGTGCCCGCCAGCGTGACCGTCGCCGCCGGCGCCTCCTCGGCCACCTTCTCCGTGGCCACCACCGCCGTCGCCTCCGCGGCGTCGGCCACCGTCACGGCGAGTTACGGCGGCGCCACGCGCACGGCCACGCTCGCCCTCACGCCCCCCCCGCCGCCCCCGGTGACGCTCGCCTCGCTCACGGTCGATCCACCCGAGGTCCAGGGAGGCGGGATGGCCACCGGCACCGCGATGCTCTCGGGACCTGCGCCGGCCGGAGGCGTCCAGGTGGCGCTCTCCTCGAGCAGCGCCGCGGCAACCGTTCCCCTCGCCGTCGCGGTCACGGCGGGTTCGACCACCGCCACGTTCACGGTGACCACGTCCGTGGTGACCACCTCCACGCCCGTCACGCTGACGGCATCCCTGGCTGGCCTGGACCGGACCGCCACGCTCACCGTGACGCCCGGCGTCCCTCCGCCCCCGCCGGTCCGCCTCGCGTCCCTCACGCTCGATCCGGACTCGGTGGTGAGCGGCCAGCCGTCCACCGGAACCGCCACGCTCACCGGGGCCGCCCCGGCGGGAGGACTCGTCGTCGCGCTCTCCGCCGACCTCTCCTCGGTCACGGTGCCGAGCCAGGTGACGGTCGCCGAGGCAGCGACATCGGCCGGCTTCGCGATCGCGACCACCCAGCTCTCCGCGAAGGCCACGGTCATCGTCACGGGCGTCGGCGGAGGGATCACGCGGACGGCCGCGCTCACCGTGGCCGCCGACCCCTGCGCGCTGCGCACCCCCGGGGCGCAGTGGCTCGCCTTCTCGTCGAAGCGCACCGGCATCTACCAGGTGTGGGCCATGCGGGACGACGGCACCTGCCTCCGGCAGGTGACGCAGACCACCTCCGACGCGC
Organism: Anaeromyxobacteraceae bacterium; assembly: GCA_049586815.1. Taxonomy (GTDB): domain Bacteria; phylum Myxococcota; class Myxococcia; order Myxococcales; family Anaeromyxobacteraceae; genus CAIOAK01. The sequence continues at coordinate 10,731 of JBAVCR010000038.1, read as the reverse complement.
TCTTCGCGACCTGGTCACCGGCCGGCACGATCGCCTTCATGAGCGCGCAGAGCGGCACGATGCAGGTCTACGTCCGGGACTTCACGACCGGTGCCGAGAGCCGGGTCGACGTGGGCGCGCTCACCGCCACCTCGCCCGCCTTCTCTCCCGACGGCCAGTCCCTCGCCTTCGAGGGGTACGAGCCGGGCGTCAGCGCCGTTGCCGACATCTACGTGGTCCCATCTGCAGGCGGGACGCCGTCGAAGGTCACCACCGGCCAGAAGTACAGCGCGGGCCCGGCCTGGTCGCCGGACGGCGCCATCCTCTACTTCGTGTCGAACCGCCCCGTGGGGGGCGTGAACGTCGGGTACAGCGCCTGGAACGTCCCCGCCGCGGGTGGGGCGGAGACGATGATCGCCGGCACCCAGGGGATCCTGGGCCGGCCGGCCCCCACGCCCGACGGGGCGGGGCTCGCCTACACGCTCTCCGCGTCGGGCGAGGCCTTCAGCCAGGTGGTGATCCAGACCCTCGGCACGGGTGCCATCCGCACGGTCACGGCGCAGAAGGACGCCGAGCCGGCCTTCGATCGCACCGGCGCCCGGATGGTCGTCACCTCCCAGCGCGGGGTCGGCGCGGACCTCCTGCTCCTCGACACCGCGACGGGAGCGGTCGTCCGGCAGCTCACCGACGATCCCGGCATCGACGGGCTGGCGGCCTACGGGCCGTTCCCCTAGGCTCGCACCATGTCCCAGTGGGTCGCCTTCCACGTCACCGAGCGCTGCGGGCTCACCTGCCTGCACTGCCTGCGGGAGCCGGGGAAGCACCCGGTGGACCTGCCGCTCGCCGTCGTCGAGAAGGTGCTCGGCGAGGCCGCCGCCCTCCACGGCATCCGGCACGTCGGGTTCACCGGAGGTGATCCGCTCCTCTGGCCGCACCTCGAGGCCGCCGTCGACGCCGCCGTGTCCCGCGGCTTCACCTGGCACGTGGTGACGAGCGGCAAGGGCTTCCGCCGCGTGGTCGAACTGCTCACGGGCGACCCGGCCCGCCGCGACGGGCTGCGCATGCTCGACGTCTCGCTCGACGGCGCCACCGAGGCCACCCACGACGCCATCCGGGGGGAGGGGAGCTGGCGCGACGCCATGTCGGCCATCGCCACCTGTAGCGCGCACGGCTGGCCCTTCTCCCTCCAGATGACGCTCAACGCACGGAACCAGGCCGACCTGGAGCCGATGGGGCTCCTCGCCGGGGAGCTGGGCGCGAAGGCGATGTCGTTCGCGATGATGAACGCGACGGGCCGGCCGACCGACCGGGATCTCTACCTTTCCCCCGCGGAATGGGACCGCATCCGCGACCGCATCGAGCGGCTCTCCACGCTCGTGAAGGTGGAGGTGACCGCGGCAGAGGGCTTCCGCCGCGGCGACCGCTTCCACCTCTGCGAGCCCTTCCGCAGCGAGGTCCTGCACGTCACGCCCTGGGGGATGCTGAACCTCTGCTGCAACCTCTCGGGCGTCGCCGGAGGGACCGACGACGTCGTCGCCGACCTGGCGACCGTGAGCCTCGCCGACGGGCACCGCAGGCTCCTCGACCTCATCCACGGGCTCGAGCGGGAAAGGCTCGAGAGGATCGCCGCGTCGCCCGCCTCGCCCGGCTGGGACGACTTCCCCTGCAACCGCTGCCTGGCGCGGTTCGGCAAGCCGCACTGGAGCGACGCGGGGCCGGGGACCACATGAGCCGCGACGTCATCCTCACCGAGATGAAGGACGGGTCGGGCGTGCTTCTCGACCTGAAGTCCCGCTTCTACTTCACGCTCAACGAGACCGGCGTCGCTGCCTGGAAGCTCATCGCCTCGGGAGAGGCGACCACCGCCCGCGCGCTGGCCGAGCGCATCGCCCGCGACTTCGACGCGCCCTCGGTCGAGGCGGTGGAGGCCGACGTGGGGGCGCTGCTCGCCGAGCTCGCCGCCGAGGGACTGCTCGCGGGGACGTGACGGCATGCGGCGCGAGTTCCACGGCCTGCGGATCGAGGTGGACGGCGACCCGGCGGCCGTCGCCGGGGCGGCGGAACTCCTGGGAGCCCTGCCGGTGGCGGCCGGCCCTCCCGATCTGGAGATCCGGCTGCGGGCCTCGCCGCCGCAGCCTCGCCCGCCCGGCGCGCGCGCCTTCTACCACGGCGTCGTGGACGCCTTCCTCGACGGCGCCGACGTGCTGGTCTGGGACGGCGCATCGCTCGCCCGTGCCCGGTCGGGGGGGAGGATCGTCGAGGTCGACGTGGCGCCGGAGTCGCTGCGGGACGGCCACGCCTTCGCCCACGTCTTCCTGCTCATCGCGGTGGTGGTGGCGCTGCGGTGGAGGTCGCTCTTCCACGTGCACGCCGGGGCGCTCGTCTCGCCCGGCGGTCGAGGGATGCTCGTCGCCGGGGGCGCGGGCGCCGGAAAGAGCACGCTCACCCTGGCGCTCCTGGAGGCGGGTTGCGACTACCTGGGAGACGATGCAGTCTTCGTCCGGGCGCCGGCCGACCCGGCGGTCCTCGCGCTGCCCCGCGCCTTCCACGTCGCCCCCCGCACGGCCACCGCGTTTCCCCGGATCGCGGCGACGCTCGGGACGCTGCTCCCCGCCGGGGAGAAGCGGCGCCTCGACGCGCGGGTGGCCTGGCCCGGCCGCGAGCGGATGACCATGCCGCTGCCCGGGGTCATCCTCCTCCCCACGGTGGAAGGGGGACCGGCCACCCGTGTCGATCCGGTGAGCGCGGCCGAGGCGCTCGGGGCGCTCATCGAGTCGAGCACGTACGTCGTCGTCGGGGGACTGCCCGGGGCGATGGACCACCTGGAGGCGCTCAAGGAGGTTGCCGACGGTGCGCGAGCGTTTCGCGTCGGGCTCGGAGAGGACCTCCTCGAGCGCCCGGCGGAGACAGCGAGGCGGGTCCTCGAATCCACCGCGCCCTCGACGCCTGATACATTCGGGGTGGGTCGGATCCAGTTCAACGGTTGAACTCCGGCGGCGACCGGATCGCAGGCGCGAGAGGTGCGAATGGCGGTGATTCCGACCGGGAAGACCATCCTCGCCCCATCCGACGACGTGGTCTCCCGCGAGATCGACGGGGAGCTCGTGATCGTGCCGCTCGACGCCGGCGTCGGCGACGTCGACGACCTCTTCACGCTGAACGACACGGGCGCGGCGGTCTGGGAACTGCTCGACGGGGAACGCACGCTCGCCGAGGTGGTGGACGACGTGGCGCGGCGGTTCGACGCGCCACGCTCCGAGGTCGAGGTCGACGTCCTCGACTTCGCGGCCGACCTCGTCGCTCGCGGTTTCGCGGTCGAGCAGCCCTGACCGGAGGGGCCCTGGGCGACGAACTCCACCTCTCGAGCTCCGGTCACGTCGAGCTCCTCCGGGCCATTGGCGCGAAAGGGGCGTCGCTCCGGACCACCGTCCACGGCACGAGCATGTTCCCGTTCATCCGGGACGGCGACGTCGTGACCATCGAGCCCATCGGGCCTCGCGCCGTGCGGGTCGGCGACGTGGTGGCCTTTCGCCACCCCTCCCGGAGCGACCTCGTCATCCACCGCGCCGTCGCCGTCGTCGGGGCCGGATGGTTGATGCGGGGCGACGCCTGCGCCGGCCCGGACGGGGTGGTGGCCGAGGCCGACATCCTCGGGCGCATCGCGGCGGTCGAGCGGCGGGGCCGGTCGGTGGGCTTCGGCGCGGGGTCCGGCGCCTCCTGGATCGCGGCGCTCAGCCGGGGAGGGTGGCTGGGCACGGGGAGGGGCCTCGCGACCGTTCCTGCACGCGGGGTCCGGTTCCTCGTGCGCCGCTTGCCGGGCGGGCCCGTTCCCGCCCCGATCGAGGCCCCGCTCCCGTTTCCCGATGGCTCGCGCCCGGCGCCCCGGGAGCGCCTGCTCCTCGCCCTGCGGCGCGGAGAGGTCGATCGCTCCCCGCTCGCCGGCCTCTCCCACGACGACTGGGCGGAGGTCCTCGAGCTCGCCGACCGGCACGGCGTGACGCCCGCACTGCAGCGGGGCCTCAGGACCGCGGGCGGGCACGTCGAGGTCCCTCGGGGAATCCAGGACCGGCTGCGCGAGACCACCCTCGCGATCGGCGCGCGAAACGCGCGTTCCCTCGCTCACGTGGGCCGGTTGCTCCGGGACTTCCACGCCGCCGGCATCGAGGTCGCGGTGCTGAAGGGCGCGGACCTCGCGGAGCGGGTGTACGACGACGTGTCGCTGCGCCCGATGGCGGACGTGGACCTGCTCGTGCGCAGGGGAGATCTCGAGCGTGCCTCGGCCCTCCTCCGGTCGAAGGGATACGTCGGGGGGAAGCACGTCGACGACTCCGGCTTCCAGGAGGCCATCGACGAGAACCTCCACGTCGAGCCGGTCCAGAAGCCCGGGGGGCCGCTCGTCGAGCTCCACTACGCCATCGGCATCCCGGCCCAGGTGCAGGGCGTGGACATGGACGGGGTCTGGTCGCGGATGGAGCGCGCACGGGTGGGAGGCGCGGACGCGCTCGTCCTCGCCCCCGAGGACCTTCTGCTCCACCTCTGCATCCACGTCGCGCTGCACCACGGTTTCGCGGCGAGACTCGTCCAGATCAGCGACGTGCCGGCCGTCGTGGAGCGGATGGGGGTCCGGATCGACCGGGAGATCCTGTCCTCCCGCGCGCGGGAGTGGGGCGTGGAGCGATCGGTCGCGCTCACCTTCGCGCTCGCCGAGCGGCTCCTCGGGCCCTTCGGTGCCGGGGTCGGGCTCCCGGGGCTGGACGCAGGGCACGAGGGTTCCGACGTCGTCGCTCGCGCCGAGAGGCTCCTCTTCCAGGTGGAGTCGCGCGGGATGGGGAGCACGAACATCCCCGACCTGTTCGCTCCGGGTCCGTGGCACGGAAAGGCCGCGCTTCTCGCGCGGCGGCTCTTCCCGTCCCGCGAGGAGATGGCATTCACCTACCGGGTGCCGGCGAACTCCCCCCGGATCCTCCTGCTGTACCCCCGACGCGCGCTCGACCTGATCCGCCGCCACGGAGGGACGATACGGGGGATCGTCGGGCGCGACCCGGCCGTGGCCGGCGTCCTGTCGGTGGAGCAGGAGCGCATGGACCTGGTGCGGTGGCTGGAGGACCGGCCCCGCCCCCCCTGACGCCCCATCCCTTGACGGAAGCGACCCGACCTGCCCACGCTGTGCTCCATGCCTTCAAGGAAGTCCGCCAAGGTGTACCTCGACCCGCGCCTGCACCGCGCCCTCCACCTGCGGGCCAAGGCGACCGACTGCACCGTCTCGGAAGTGATCGGCGAGGCGCTCCGCCAAGCGCTCACCACCGAGGCGAGGAAGATCCAGGTCTCGGCCCCGAAGCCCGGCACGCGCATGTCGCTCGCGGCCGTCGGCGCGCGCCTCAAGCGTCGGGCCAAGGGGTAGGCCGCTACCCCCGCAGCACCTGCCGCTCCACCAGCCGGGCGTAGCCTCCCCCGCGGGCGAGCAGCTCGGCGTGGGTGCCCGACTCCACCACCTGACCGCCGTCGACGAGCACGACCCGGTCGGCGCCGATCACGGTGGAGAGCCGGTGCGCGATCACCACCGACGTACGCCCCTTCATGAGGCGCGTCAGCGCCTCCTGCACGAGGGCCTCGCTCTCGGCGTCGAGCGCGCTCGTGGCCTCGTCGAGGAGCAGGATGCGCGGGTCCTTCAGGATGGCCCGGGCGATGGCGATGCGCTGCTTCTGCCCGCCGGAGAGCTGCTGGCCCCGCTCCCCCACCTTGGTGGCGAGCCCCTCCGGGAAGGACTCCACGAAGGCGAGCGCGTTCGCGGCCCGCAGCGCCTCGCGCACCTCGGCGTCGGTGGCGTCGGTCCGGCCGTAGCGGACGTTGTCGGCGATGGTGGTGGAGAAGAGCACCGGCTCCTGCGACACCACGCCCACGAGGCGCCGCAGCCAGGCCGGGTCGAGCTCGCGCAGGTCGACGCCGTCGAGGGTGACGCGCCCCGCTGCCGGGTCGTACAGCCGGGAGAGGAGCGCGCCCATGGTCGACTTCCCGCCGCCCGAGGGGCCGACGAGCGCCACCACCTGCCCGGGCTGGACGGCGAGGTCGATCCCCTGCAGCACCTCGACGTCGGGCCGGGTGGGGTAGCGGACGCGCACCCCCTCGTAGGCCACGCGCCCGGTCACGCGTTCGAGCCGGCGGCCGCCCGAGACCGGCATCTCCGGCTTGCGCTCCGTGAGGTCGAAGACCCGCTCGGCGGCGCCGAGCCCGCGCATGGCCTCGGCCCAGATGTCGGCGAGCGTGCCGAGCCCCATGGCGATGAGCAGCGTGTAGACGAGGAAGGCGGTGAGCGCGCCGGCGGTGAGCTCGCCGCCGGCGACGAGCACGCCCCCGTAGCCCAGCACGACCGCGAGGGCGGCGTAGACGCCGGTCGCGGCCGATCCCATGAAGATCGACGCGGCCCGGGCCCGGGTGCGGGCGAGCTGGAAGCTCGCCTCGATGGCCGCACCGTAGCGGGCCATCTCGGCCGGCTCGGCGGCGAAGGAGCGCACCGTGCGGATCGCGGAGAGCGACTCCTCGGCCGCGTGCCCCGCGTCGGCGAGGGCGTCCTGGTACCTGCGGGACAGCGCCCGGATCTTCCGGCCGTAGAAGACGGCGCCGATGGCCACCGCCGGCACCACGAGGAGCATCACCGCGGTGAGCTTCGGCGAGGTGATGACGAGGAGCACGAGCCCGCCCACCACCTGGACGCCGTTCCGGAGCGCCATGGAGAGCTGGGAGGAGAGGAGCCCCTGGAGCGACGCCGTGTCGGAGGCGAGGCGGGAGGTGAGGTCGCCGGTGCGCTGCCCGTCGAAGAACCCCACCTCCTGCACCACGAGCGAGTCGAAGAGCTGCTCCCGCACCCGCTTCACGCCCCGCTCGCCGGCGAGGCCGAAGAGGTAGGCGCGCCCGGCCACGGCGAGCCCCTGGACGACGGCGAGGCCGCCCATGAGGATCGCCGCGAAGCGGATGCGCCCCATGTCGCGGTTGGAGAGCGCGCCGTCCACGATGACCCGGATCCCCTGCGGGTAGGCGAGGGCGGCGGCCGAGCCGAGGAGGAGCAGCGCCGTCGCCGCGGCGAGCGTCTTCCACTCGAGCCGCAGGAGCGGCAGGAGGCGGCGGATCGAGGAGAGGCGCGAGGGAGCGGGGGAGGGCAAGGTCACGCCCAACGTAACCCGCCCGGAGGGGGGCGCAAGGGACGGCCCGGCCGGTGCGCCTATACGACCTTCAGCCCGCGCAGGATCTGGATGACCCCGGCGAGCACCGCCGCCGTCGCCGCCGTCACGCCCGGCTTGGCCTGGGCGCGGGTCCAGGCGAAGCCGGCCGCCGCGAGCACCAGGAAGGAGAGCACGAGCGGCAAGGGGATGTTCCCCGTGCGGACCTGCAGGAAGCGGAAGAGGATCCCGGCCTGGAGCCCGGCGGCGAGCGTCGCCGCGAAGGCCGGCATGCGGGCTCCGGCGTCGAAGAGGAGCACGACCGACGCCGCCAGGGCGGCCACCGAGAGGAGGTCGAAGAGGCTCATGGGGCGGATCTTGCCCACCCCGGGGCCGGACGCCAGAAACCGGCCGCCCGGACCGGCGAGGGTCAGCCGAGGCGGGCCAGCACGTAGGGCAGGATGCCGCCGGATTTCAGGTATTCGAGCTCCACCGGCGTGTCGAGCCGCACCGTCACCGGCTGGCGGACCTCGGTCCCGTCCTTCCGGTGCACGACGACGGTCGCCGTGGCGCGCGGCTGCAGCTTCCCGAGCCCCACCACGTCGAAGGTCTCGGTGCCGTCGAGCCCCAGCGTCGCCGCCGAGACCCCGTCCGGGAACTGGAGCGGGAGCACGCCCATGCCCACCAGGTTGGCGCGGTGGATGCGCTCGAAGGACCGGGCCACCACGGCCCGCACCCCGAGGAGCGCCGTGCCCTTCGCCGCCCAGTCGCGCGAGCTGCCGGTGCCGTACTCGTGGCCGGCGATCACGAGGAGCGGGATGGCGCGCCCCTCGTAGTCCACCGCGGCGTCGTAGATGGCCTTCACCTCGCCGGAGGGCTGCACGGCGGTGATGCCCCCCTCGCGCCCGGGGACCATCAGGTTCTTGATGCGGACGTTGGCGAAGGTGCCGCGCACCATCACCCGGTCGTTGCCGCGCCGCGAGCCGTAGCTGTTGAAGTCGGCGGGCGAGACGCCCTGCGCCTGGAGGTACCGGCCGGCCGGGGCGTCGGCCTTGATGGAGGCCGCCGGGCTGATGTGGTCGGTGGTGATCGAGTCCCCGAAGATGGCGAGCGCGCGGGCTCCCTGGATGTCGCCCACCGGAGCCGGCGGCGTCATGAAGTAGGGCGGCTCCTGCACGTAGGTGGAGCGCGGGTCCCAGCGGTAGAGCGCGCCCCCGGGCGCGGCCATCTCGTTCCACTGCGGGTTCTGGTCGAAGCGGGAGTAGTTCTCCCGGTACTCGGCCGGGTCGCTCGCCTTCTCGAGGAGCGCGCCCACCTCCGCCTGCGAGGGCCAGAGGTCGCGGAGGAAGACGTCGCGTCCGTCGCGGTCCTTGCCGATGGGCTCCCGGGTGAGGTCGCGCTGGACGGTGCCGGCGAGCGCGTAGGCCACGACGAGCGGCGGGCTCATGAGGAAGTTGGCCTTCACGTTCACGTGGACGCGGGCCTCGAAGTTCCGGTTCCCGGAGAGCACGCTCGCGGCCACCACGTCCTTCTCGCCGATGATCTTCTCGAGCCGGGCGTCGATGGGGCCCGAGTTCCCGATGCAGGTGGTGCAGCCGTAGCCCACCACCTGGAAGCCGAGCGCCTCGAGGTGGGGGAGGAGCCCGGTCCGCTCCAGGTAGCGGGTGACGACGCGGCTCCCCGGCGCGAGCGAGGTCTTCACGTGCGGAGGGGGGCGCAGGCCGCGGGCGCGGGCGTTCCGGGCGAGCAGACCGGCCGCGAGCATCACCGCCGGGTTGGAGGTGTTGGTGCAGGAGGTGATGGCGGCGATGACCACGTCGCCGTGACCGAGGGTGACCCCCTCCTCGCCCGGGTGGCGCACGGCGAGCTCCGCGGCCGGCTTCCCGTAGCCGGTGGCGTCGTTCCGCGAGAAGAGCTCGGCGAAGCGCTCCTTCACCTGCACGAGCGGTATGCGGTCCTGCGGCCGCTTCGGCCCGGCCACGGCGGGGACCACCGACCCGAGGTCGAGGTCGACGACCTCGCTGTAGTCGATCTCGCCCTGCCGCGGCATGCCGAACGAGCCCTGGGCCTCGAGGTAGGCGCGCACCCCGTCCACCTGCTCCTGGGTGCGGCCGGTGGCCATGAGGTAGCGGATGGTCTGGGCGTCGGGCGGGAAGTAGCCCATGGTCGCGCCGTACTCCGGCGCCATGTTGGCGATGGTGGCTCGCTCGGTGGCCGGCAGGGTCGCCGCGCCTTCCCCGTGGAACTCGACGAACTTGCCCACCACCTTGTGCCGGCGCAGGAGCTCGGTGACCGCGAGCACCACGTCGGTGCCGGTGGCCCCCTCGGGAAGGCGGCCGTGGAGGTGCACGCCCACCACGTCGGGGGTGAGGAAGTAGGTGGGCTGGCCCAGCATGGCGGCCTCGGCCTCGATGCCGCCCACGCCCCAGCCCACCACGCCGATGCCGTTCACCATGGTGGTGTGGGAGTCGGTGCCGATGACGGTGTCGTGGAGCCAGACCCCGTCCCGCTCGGTGGCCACGGTGGCGAGGTATTCCAGGTTCACCTGGTGGCAGATGCCGATCCCCGGCGGGACGATGCGCAGCCGCTCGAAGGCCTGGGTGCCCCATTTCAGGAAGGCGTAGCGCTCCCGGTTGCGGGCGAACTCGAGGTCGAGGTTGCGCCGGAAGGCGTCGGCCGAGCCCCAGGCGTCGACTTGCACGGAGTGGTCGACGACGAGGTCCACCGGCACGAGCGGCTCGACCTTCTCCGGCTTCTTCCCGGCCCGGGCCATGGCGGCGCGCGCGGCGGCGAGGTCGACGATGAGCGGGACGCCGGTGAAGTCCTGGGCGAGCACGCGCGACACGACGAAGGGGATCTCCTCGGTCCGCTCGGCCCGGGGCTGCCAGGCGGCCAGCGCGCGGACGTCCTTCTCGTGGACGCGCACGCCGTCGAGGTTGCGGACGAGCGACTCGAGCACGACGCGGATCGACACCGGGAGGCGCGAGATCCGGCCGAGCCCCATCCGCTCCAGGGCGGGAAGCGAGTAGTAGCGGCCGGTGCGGCCGGCGCCGCGCTCGAAGGTGGACAGCACGCCCAGGGGGTCGTTCATCGGCGGTCTCCTCCGCCCGTCATTATCGGGCGACGGGGGCCGTGCAAGGCGCGGACACGAGGGGCGCCGTCAGGCCACCCAGAAGAATCGCGACCAGAAGAGGAAGAGCACGGCCTGGGCGAAGGAAAAGCCCGCCACCACCATCCGGTCGACCGCCGGACGGCGGCCGGCCGCCGCGAGGGCCAGGAAGACCGGGAAGATCACGGCGGTGAAGCGCACCGAGGAGAGCAGCGTCCCGGAGAGGAGCACCGGGACCATCGATGTGAGCGTCCACAGGCCGAGCGCCCGGGTCTCCCGCCGGGCGAGGAGCCAGGCGCCGGCCGCCGCCGCGAGCGCGAGGCTCGCCGCCTCGATCGGGCCGAGCCAGGGGTGGAAGTCGCGGGGGTGGAGGAGCGTCCTCCACGGGGAGGCGAGCGCGCGCCCCCAGGCCGCCTGGGCGTGGAAGAGGGCGAGCGGATCGCCGGTGACGCGCCAGAGGTTCCCGGCGTGCAGCGCGAGCCCCAGGCC
>JBAVCR010000037.1:0-1729 GCA_049586815.1 Anaeromyxobacteraceae bacterium | reverse complement strand
GGGTCGGCGGAGGGCAGGCGCTCGGCCTCCTCCAGGCCCTGGTGCTGCTCGGGCTCTCCGGCACGCCGCCGGCTCGCCCTCCGGCAGGCGTGGAGCACGACCTGGAAGAGCCAGGTCCGCGCGGCGGCCTCCCCGCGGAAGGTGGCCGCACCCCGCCATGCCGCGAGGAGCCCGTCCTGGATCGCGTCCTCGGCCTGGCCAGAACCTCCGCAGCGCCTCCGGGCGAACCGGTACAGAGCGGCCCCGTGCCGGTCGACGAGCAGGTCGAAGGCGGGCCGGTCCCCGGCGGCGCAGCGGGCCACCAGGGCCTCGTCGCTCGGCCCTCCTCCCGGATCCGCGGAAGTCCCCATTCGCCTCCTCCGAGTCACGGGGCGCCGGAAAGGATTCCCGGTCGATTCCCGGAATCCTTTTCCCGGCGCCGCTGCTCTTCCCCTGCACAGGAGGAAGCACACATGACGAACGAAGGCACCATCGATCGCACCATCCGCGTCCTCGCCGGCCTGGCCATCCTCTCGCTGGCGTTCATCGGCCCGAAGACGCCGCTCGGCTTCATCGGCGCCGTTCCCCTGCTGACGGGCCTCATCGGCTTCTGTCCGCTCTACCGCGTCCTCGGCATCAGCACCTGCCCGGTGCCGAAGCGCTAGGCGCGCTACCCGAGGTACGCCGCCACCACCCGCTCGTTGCGGCGCAGCTCCGCCGGCGTCCCCTCGACGGCGATCCGGCCCCGCTCCATCACGTAGGCGTAGTCGGCCACGTCGAGCGCGGCGCCGGCGAACTGCTCGACGAGCAGCATGGTCATCCCCTCGGCCTTGAGCCGGGCGATGGTCCGGAAGACCTCCTGGACGATGACCGGGGCGAGGCCCATGGACGGCTCGTCGAGCAGCATCACCTTGGGGCGGGCCATGAGGGCGCGACCGATGGCGAGCATCTGCTGCTCCCCGCCGGAGAGCGTCCCGGCCGGCTGTCCGCGGCGCTCGGCGAGGCGGGGGAAGAGGGCGTAGACCCGCTCGAGGTCGCCGGCGGCGCGCGCGCGGAATCCCATCAGGTGGGGCAGGTGCCGGTAGGCGCCGAGCAGCAGGTTGTCCTCGGCGGAGAGCGGCCCGAAGACCTTGCGCCCCTCCGGCGAGTGGGCGAGCCCCATCCGCGCGATGCGGGAGGCGTCCATCCCCTGCACCGGGGTCCCGTCGAGCACGACCTCGCCCCTCGAGGGGCGAAGCAGGCCGGAGACGGCGCGCATGGTGGTGGTCTTGCCGGCGCCGTTCGCGCCGATGAGGGCCACCACGGTGCCGGCCTTCACCTCGAGCGAGGTCCCGACCAGCACCTCGCTGAGGCCGTACCCCGCGTGGAGGCCGTCCACCCGGAGCATGGGCGTTCGCGGATCAGGCACGGGCCGCCTCCGGGTTCGGGGGAGGCCCGGCCGCGCCACCGACCTCGCTGCCCAGGTAGGCCTCGATCACCTTGGGGTGGCGCTTCACCTCGTCGGGGGTCCCCTCGGCGATCATCCTCCCGCCGTCGAGGGCCGTGACCACGTCGCAGAGCTCGGTGACCACGTCCATGTGGTGCTCGATGAGCACGATGGTGACGCCTCGCTGGTGGATCTTCCGGATGATCTCGACCTGCTTCACCACGTCGGGGTGGGAGAGCCCGGCGGCCGGCTCGTCGAGGATGAGCACCTCGGGGCGGCGGGCCAGCGCTCGGGCGATCTCGAGGAAGCGCTGCGCACCGTAGG
>JBAVCR010000036.1:0-6259 GCA_049586815.1 Anaeromyxobacteraceae bacterium | reverse complement strand
GGGCTAGGCCGGGCCCTCAAGCCCGGCGCGGCTCCCCCGTCCGGCCCGTTCCGCGTGGCGGTCGCCGACGCGGAGAACGCGAGCGGCAAGCCGTCGCTCGACGGCGTGGGGGATCTCGTCGCCCGCGGGTTGCAGGGGGACGATCGGCTCGTGATCCTCGACCGCGCCCGCCTCGTCGGCGTCCTGCACGCTTCCGGCCGGGCCACGCCCGACCGGCTCGATCGCGGCCTCGCGACCTTCGCCACCCGCCAGGCGGGCGGCGCGGCCGTCCTCGTGCCGTCCGTCACCGGCGACGGGGAGTCCCTCGTCATCGGCGTCGAGGCGTACGAGCCCGACAGCGGTCGCCGGCTCTTCTCGATCCAGGAGTCGGCCGGCTCGGAGGAGGGAGTCGTCCCGGCGGTGAGCCGGCTCGCCCGCCGGACCCGGTCGTCGCTGTTCGCCCGGGAGGCCGAGGTCCGCGGGCCGGAGCAGGAGGTCTCACGCGCGGTCTCGTCGAACCTGCAGGCCCACGAGCGCTACCTGGCGGGCGTGCGGTGCATCGAGCGGCCGTCCGACGGGGGTGAGTCGGACCTGGCGCGCTGCGAGAAGCACTTCCAGCAGGCGCTCGCCATCGATCCGGACTTCCCGCTGGCCCGGTTCGAGCTCGCCCACCTGGCCTACTGGCAGGGCCATCCTCCGGACGTCCTCCGGGCCATCCTCGATCCCGTGGTGCGCCAGGCGGACCGGCTCCCGCCCCGCGAGCAGGCCATGGTCCGGGCCTGGAGCGCGGAGCTCGACGGCGACCCGGACCGGGCGCAGGGGGTCCTTCGCAAGGCGTCGGTGGAGATGCCGGAGGACGCCCGGCTCGCCTTCGCCTTCGGCTACCTCCTCTACCGCGAGGGACGCATGGCGGAGGCGGTGCCCCAGCTCGATCGGGCGCTGTCCCTCGACCCGGGCCACGAGCGGGCCGCCGACGTCCTGGTCGGTTGCCTCCGGGCTCTCGACCGCCAGCAGGAGCTCCTCCGCGTCGCCGACCGCCTCGCAGCCTCGCAGCCGACGCCCGGAACGCTCGCCGCCGAAGCGGTGGCGCGCGCCTCCGCCGGGGACCTGGACGGGGCGCTCCGCGTCGCCCGTCACGCCGCGCCGACGGGCGTCGGCGTGGCGCGCGACAACCTGGAGGACGTGCTCGTCGCCGCGGGGCAGTGGAAGGAAGCGGAGGCCATGCTGCGGGAGGACGTCGCCCGCTTCCCCGACCGGCCTCCCGACCGGCTGGTCCGCTTCCTCCTGCTGCGCGGCCGGGTGCGCGAGTCACGCGCCCTCCTCGACGCGAGGGCCGCCCCGGAGGATCCGAGGCTCCGGTCCCTGCTCCGGGCCCGCGAGGTCCACCAGTTCCTCGTCCCCGCGGGCGATCTCGCCAGGGTGCGCCGCATCGTCGCCGAGACCGCGGCCTGGTCCCCGGAGGCCGCCGCGTACTTCGCCGACTCCCTCGCCTACCTCGGCGCGACCGACGAGGCGATGGCGCTCGTGGGGTCCCATGGGGTGAGGGACGGCACCCGCCCCCTCGTCGCCGCGCTCGTCACCTGGCGAAAGGACGGGGCGGCCGCCGCCCTTCCGGCGTTGCGCGGGCTGGCGCGGTCCGAACCCGCCTACCCGTGGTTCGTGTCTCCCGAGGCGCCCTCCTGGTTCGCCGCGGAGTGCGCCGTCGAGGCGTCCCCGGACGGCGCGGCGCTCGAGGACCTCCGTCGCGCCCGCCGGTTCTTCTACCCCCTCGGCCAGTGGAAGACCTGGACCCAGCCGCGCGGCCTCCTCCTCGAGGCCCGGCTGCTCGCCCGCCTCGACCGTTCCGCGGAGGCGAGGGAGACCCTGTCGCGCCTGGAGGACCAGCTCTCCGGCGCGGACCCCGACCTGCCGCTGCTCCGGGACGTGCGCGCGCTTCGGCGCGAGCTCGGGACGGGCGGACACCGGATCACCACGGCGCCCCGCGAAGGGGGCCACTGACGAGGAGGAGCGAGCGATGGCGAAGACCAGGGGAAGCGCCCGGGGTGGCGCGAAGGCGAAGCGCGCGGGGAAGCGTCCCGCGAGGAAGGCTGCCGCGAGGAAGGCTGCCGCGAAGAAGGTGACGGCGAGGAAGGCCTCGGCGAGGAAGTCCGTGGCGAAGAAGGCTCCGGCGCGGAGGTCCGTGGCGGCGAAGCTGGCGGTGAAGACGAAGGTGCCGAAGGCGAAGGCCAAGGCGCTCATCGACGACTTCGAGGGCAAGGACGTGGACGTCGAGCCCGAGTACGGGGCGACGGGCGCGACCCTGACGATGCTCCAGGTCTCCCCGACCAAGGCGCACACGGACTGACCCCCCGGGCCCGCAGCCGGGGGAACGGCCCTGGAGACGTCGTGCTCGTCGCCTGCGCCCCGGGCGACGACCACGCCATCCTCGTGGCGCTCCGGCTCGCCGAGCTGGGGCTCCGCGCGGTGCCGCTCTTCCTCTCCGACCTCCCACGGACGGGCCTCGCCGCCGACCTTGGTGGAACCGCCCCCGCGCGCGTGCTCCTCGGGACGCCCGCGGGGAGGTTCGATCCGGCGGCGGTCCGCGCCGTCTGGTGGCGGCGTCCCCAGGCGGCTGCCACCTGGCAGCACGCCCGCTTGGACCGCGCCCTGGCCGTCGCCGAGTGGAGCGCGGCGCTCGCCGGGGCGGCGCGCATCGCCGGAGGGTTCTGGGTGAACGACCCGGGCGCCGACGAGGTGGCCCGCCACAAGCTCGTCCAGCTGGAGCTGGCCCGGCGCGTGGGGCTTCCCGTGCCCCGCACGCTGGTCACGAACGACCTCTCCCGGGCCCGCGCGTTCGCCCGTGAGTGCCGCGACGGCGCCGTCGTGAAGTCGCTCGGGTCGACCCTGGAGGGAGGCTACACCCGCGGCGTGAAGCCGCGGAGCCGGTGGCTCGCCGCGCGGCTGCGCGCTGGCCCGGCCATCTTCCAGGAGCGGGTCCGCGGGCTCGACCTGCGGGTGACCATGGTGGGGCGGGAGATCTTCGCGATGTCCATGGACGCCCGCGCCGGCGGCGACCCGGACGACGTCCGGGTGGACTGGGAGAAGGTGTCGGCCACCGCGCGGCCGGCCGTCCTGCCCGCCGAGCTGCGCCGGAGGCTCGTCACGCTCCTCCGCGCCCTCGGGCTCCGCTACGGGGCCGTCGACCTGCGCCGGCGGCGCGACGGGGGTTACGCCTTCCTGGAGGTGAACCCGGGGGGGCAGTGGATGCACGCCGAGGCGGCCACGGGCCACCCGATCGGCGCCGCGCTGGCCCGGCTGCTCGCGTCGGGCGGAAGCCCGGCGGAGCGGCGGCCGCGGTTCAGCGGCCGTCCTTCTCCTTCGCCTCCTTGAGGAGGCGCTCGATCTTGTCCCCCTCCTCGATGCTCCCGTCCCAGACGAACTTCATGTGGGGGACGACGCGAAGCCGGAGGTTGCGGGCCGCCTCGCGCTGGACGTAACCGGCCGCGGCGACGAGCCCCTCCATGGTCTTCTTCTTCACCGCCTCGTCCCCGTGCACCGAGACGAACACCGTCACCTCGCGCAGGTCGGGCGACATCTTCGCGCCGGTGACGGTGATGAACCCGGTCACGCGCGGATCCTTGAGGCCGCGGGCCAGGATCGCCGAGACCTCGTGCTGGAACTCCTCGGCCACGCGGGCCGGGCGGTCATGGGCCATCGTCGTCCTCCTCCGCGTCGGCCAGCGTGCGCCAGCCTCCGCCCAGGTCTCCCCCGAAGGGGATGATCTCCATCTCGCGATCGGTGATGAGCATCTGCCCGCCGTGGGCCGAGCCGACGAAGCCCGTCACCTTGTCGAGCAGCTCGTTCACGAAGGCGTGGTCGTTGCCGACGGCGGCGACCCCCACCACGCTGCGCTGCCAGGTGTCGTTCTCGCCGACCTCGGCGATGGCCACCGGGTAGCGGGCCCGCACCCGGTCGAGCGCCGAGCGCAGGAGGTGGCGCTTCGACTTCAGCGACCCCGGCTCGGGCAGGTGCAGCGTGAGGCGCAGGACGCCGACGAACACCGCACCCTCCCGTCCGGAGGCGTCGCTAGTCGAGCGACGGCCGGGTCTCCTCGAGCTCGTAGGCGTCGAGGACGTCGCCCACCTTGAACTCGGTGTAGCCCTCGACCCCGATGCCGCACTCCAGGCCGGCGGCGACCTCCTTCACGTCGTCCTTGACGCGCTTCAGCGACGACACCTTGCCGGTGTGGATCACCTTGCGCTCGCGGACCACCCGGACGAGCGCCCCGCGGCGGATGACGCCGTCGGTGACGGCCGACCCGGCGATGGTGCCGGCGCGCGGGATGTTGAAGACGGCCCGCACCTCGGCCTTGCCGAGCGGCTTCTCCTTGATGATGGGATCGAGCAGCCCGACCATCTCCTCGCGGATGGCGTCGGCGGCCTCGTAGATGATGTCGAAGAGAAGGATCTTCACGCTCTGCTGGCTGGCGATCTGGTCGACCTTCGTCTCGGGCTTGGTGTGGAAGCCCACGATGACGGCCTTGCCGGCCGCGGCGGTGAGGACGTCGGACTCGGTGACCGCGCCCACGCCGGAGTCGAGGACGTTGACCTTGACCTTCTTGCCGGACAGCTTGGTGAGGGCCTGGGAGACCGCCTCGGAGGAGCCCTGGACGTCGGCCTTGACGACGACGTTCAGCTCCTTGGCGCCGCCCGACTTGGCCTTCGCGAAAAGGTCCTCGAGCGTGGCCTTCTTGACCGACCCGAGCTCCTTCTGGCGGGCCTTCTGGGCCCGGTGCTCGGCGACCTCCTTGGCCGACTTCTCGTCGGAGACCACGTTGAAGTCGTCGCCCGCGGTGGGGACGCCGGACAGGCCGAGGACCTCCACCGGGTAGCCCGGCGGGACCTCCTTCACCTGCTCGCCCCGCTCGTTCATCATGGCGCGGACCTTGCCGTGGTGGATGCCGGTCACGAGCGCGTCGCCGACCCGCAGCGTGCCCTCCTGCACGAGCACCGTGGCCACCGGGCCGCGCCCCTTCTCGAGCTTGGCCTCGATGACCACGCCGGCCGCGACGGCCTCCGGGTTCGACTTGAGGTCGAGCACCTCGGCCTGCAGCGCGATGTACTCGAGCAGCTCGGGGAGCCCCTGCTTCGTGCGGGCCGACACCGGCATCATGATGGTGGTGCCGCCCCACTGCTCGGGCACCATCTCGTACTCGGTGAGCTGCTGCATGACGCGCTCGGGCTGGGCGCCCGGCTTGTCGGCCTTGTTGATGGCGACGAGGATGGTGACCCCCGCCTGCTTGGCGTGCTTGATGGCCTCGATGGTCTGGGGCATCACGCCGTCGTCGGCCGCGACCACGAGCACGACCAGGTCCGTGACCTGGGCGCCGCGCTGCCGCATGGCGGTGAAGGCCTCGTGGCCCGGGGTGTCGAGGAAGGTGATGGGCCCGTGCGTCGTCTGCACCGAGTAGGCGCCGATGTGCTGGGTGATGCCGCCGGCCTCGCCCGCCGCCACGTCCGCCTTGCGGATGGCGTCGAGGAGCGAGGTCTTGCCGTGGTCGACGTGGCCCATGACGGTGACCACCGGGGGCCGGTTCACGAGCTTCGACTCGTCGACCTCGACCTCGGGGATGTACTCCTCCACCTCGAAGCCCTGCTTCTCGACGGTGAAGCCGAAGTCGGTGGCCAGGATGGCCGCCGTGTCGGCGTCGATGAGCTGGTTGATGGTGGCCATGGTGCCACCGGTCATCAGCTTGCGGATCAGGTCCGAGGCCTTCACGCCCATGGCCTGCGAGAGGGCCGAGACGCTGATGGCCTCCTCGATGCGGATCACCTTCTTGTGCTCGGCGCGCTCGGTCACCTGCGTCTTCTGTCCCTTCTTGGTCGGCTTCTTCTTCTTGCCGCGGACCGGCACGAAGGAACGGTCGGCGATGGCCGACTGCAGCAGGTCCTTGGGCGTCAGCGACTTCACGGCCTCGTCGGCCGGGCGGCCGGTGCCGCGCCGCTTCTTGTCCTTGGAGACGTCGATGAACTCGCGCTCGCGCCCCAGGCTGCCGGGGACGACCTTCAGCTCGCGGACCTCGCCGAGCGCGCGGGGACCGGGCGCCGCCGGGTAGGCGGTTCGGGAGCCCGTGGGCGGCGTGACCCGCCGGACCGGGACGGTGGGACGGGAGATGACCACGGCCTGGGTGGACGTGGGACGGATGGTGCGAGGATCGGCGACCGGCTTGTGCACGGGGGGGGCGCTGGGAGTCGTGGGTGCTCCGGGACGGGTGGTGTGAGCCGGGGGAGCGCCGTGCGGT
>JBAVCR010000035.1:0-8502 GCA_049586815.1 Anaeromyxobacteraceae bacterium | reverse complement strand
GCTCGGCCACGAGCGCCTGGATCCAGGGGACGAGCCCCCGCCCCCCGGGGACCTTGCCGGCCAGGTGGCCGAGCTCGAGGTGCAGGTGCGCGTTCACCAGCGCGGGGAGCACGACCGCGTCGACCGTCCGGGCCCGGCCGTGCCGGGCCTCGAGCGCCGCGCGCGTCCCCACCTCGACGACCTGGTCGCCCCGGAGGGCCACCGCGCCGTCGGCGACGGGCGGAAGCTCGGGTCCGGGGAGCACCCAGGGCGCGGCGACGACGCGGATCTCCACGGGTCGTCCTAGGCCGCCCGGCCCACCCGCTCGTAGCGCATGTTGCGCCGGGCCGGCTCGAAGCCGGCGTCGCGGATGTGCCGCTCGACCTCCTCCGCGTCCATCTGGAAGGTGGTCCCGGCGGCGCTGACCACGTTCTCCTCGATCATGACGCTGCCGAAGTCGTTCGCGCCCATGTGGAGGGCCGCCTGGGCCACCCCGCCGCCCATGGTCACCCAGGAGGCCTGGAAGTTGGGGACGTTGTCGAGGACCAGGCGGGCGAGCGCGTTCACCCGGAGATAGGCGTGGGCGCTGTTGTCCGACGGGTCGAGGCGCGTGTTCTCGGGCTGGAAGGTCCAGCAGATGAAGGCGGTGAAGCCCCTCGTCTCGTCCTGCAGCTCGCGCAGCCGCAGGAAGTGGTTCACCCGGTGGCGCGGCTCCTCGCCCACCCCGAACATGAGGGTGGCCGTGCTCCGGAGCCCCTTCCCGTGTGCGGCCCGCATCACCGTGAGCCACTCGTCGGTGGAGCACTTGAGCGGGGCGATGCGCCGGCGGACCTCGTCGTCGAGCACCTCGGCGCCGCCGCCCGGGATGGAGTCGAGCCCGGAGGCCACCAGCTTGTCGATGGTGACGTCGAGCGGGAGCTGGCTCGTGCGGGCGATGTGCCAGATCTCCTCGGGGGAGAGGGCGTGCAGGTTGATGGCCGGGTAGGTGGACTTCACCCAGCGGAAGAGGTCCTCGTACCACTCGACGTGGAGGTCGGGGTGGAGGCCGCCCTGCAGCAGGATCTCGATGCCGCCCAGCGCCAGCGTCTCCTCGATCTTGCGGGCCATCTGGCCCCGGTCGAGCACGTAGGCCTCGCCGTGGCTGCGGGGCCGGTAGAAGGCGCAGAAGGAGCAGGCGGTCGTGCAGACGTTGGTGTAGTTCACGTTGCGCGACACGATGTAGGTGACGACGCCGTCGGGGTGGAGCGCCCGGCGGCGCATGTCGGCGGCCAGCCCGAGCTCGAGGAGCGGGGCCTTCTCGTCGAGGGCCTCGGCCTCGTCGGCGTCGAGCCGCTCGCCGTCGGCGCCCTTCTGGAGCGCGGTGTCGAGGGAGACGGACCGGCGGGCGCGCCGGGTCCGCACCACGTCGTCGGCGAAGCGGAGCGTGGTGGGGGGCACGAGCCCGGCGTCGGCGGCGCGGGAGAGGAAGGTCTCGAGCCCCTCGAGCTCGTGCGGCCCGAGCCCGTAGCGGATCTTCTGGGTGAGGTAGCGGCGGTAGTGCTCGGGGTCGCCGCCCGCCTCCCGGGCGTACTGCTGGGCGAGCTCGGTGCGCATGCCCAGGCCCACCTGGGCGCCGCGCGCCAGCTCCTGCACGTCCTCGGGGCGGAGCACGCCCGGGCGCGCGGCCCAGACCGCGAAGACCATGGGGAGCCGGGTGAGCCGGTTCCACTCGCGGCCCAGGTCGAGCACCACCTTCTTCCTCACCCCGAAGGCCCGGTCGCCGATGACGAGCGCGCCGCGCGGGCCGACCGCGCGGGAGAGCCCCTCCAGCGCCGGCAGGTGGGTGAAGCGCGGGGTGAGCCCCCGCTCGCGGAGCAGCAGCTGGGCCAGGATCTGGGAGGTCCGGGACGCGGTGTCGAGGAAGACCTCCTCCCAGGCCTCGGGCGGCTCGTCGCCGGCCAGCACCACCGTCTCCACCGGACCGTCGGCGCCGATGGCGAGCCCGGGCACCACCTCCCAGTCGCGGCCCGGGAGCGCTCCCACCGGGAGCAAGGCCAGGTCGACGTCGCCGGCCTCGAGCATGGAGGCGCAGAGGGCGGGCTCGGCCAGCACCAGGTCGATGCGCGGGCTCTCCACGAGCCCGGCGGTGAGGGGGCGCGCGTTCAGGAAGGTGACGGCGGGTGCGCGGAGCTTCATCGGCGGTGCCTCAGGCGGTGGCGGGGACGGGCGAGGGGGAGGCGTCGTGCACCCGGAGCACGTTGTAGAGGCTGTCCCGCTCCACCGGCACGCGCCCGGCGAAGCGGATCATCCGGTGCAGCTGGGCCTCGGAGAGGGCCTGCGGCGTGGTGGCCCCGGCCATGTGGTAGATGCGCTCCTCGAGCACGGTGCCGTCCACGTCGTCGACGCCGAAGGAGAGCGAGGCCTGGGCCAGCCGCTCGCCCAGCGAGATCCAGTAGGCCTTCACGTGGTCGAAGTTGTCGAGGAAGAGCCGGGAGACGGCGTAGGTGCGCAGGCCGTCGTAGCCGGTGGGCTTGGGGAAGGCCTTCCCGATCATGTTGTGCTCGGGGTGGAAGGCGAGCGGGATGAAGACCTGGAAGCCCCCGGTCTCGTCCTGCAGGTCGCGCAGCCGGGCCATGTGGTCGACGCGCTCGGCCAGCGTCTCGATGTGGCCGTAGAGCATGGTGGCGTTCGACTTGAGCCCCAGCCGGTGCGCGGTGCGGTGCACGTCGAGCCACTGCTCGGCCGTGGCCTTGTCGTCGCAGATCTTCCGGCGCACCCGCGAGGCGAAGATCTCGGCGCCCCCGCCCGGGATGGTGGTGAGGCCGGCGTCGATGAGCTCGCGCAGCACCTGCTCGAGGGTCTTGCCGAATTTCTCGGCGAAGAAGTGCAGCTCGACGGCGGTGTAGCCCTTGATGTGCAGCTCGGGCCAGGCCATCCGGATCCGGCGCACCGTCTCGACGTAGTACTCCCAGGGCAGGTCGGGGTGCAGGCCGGAGACGATGTGCACCTCGGTGATCCCGAGCTCCCGCTTCGACACCACGTGCTGCACGGCCTGGTCGAGGGACATCGTGTAGCCCTCGCTGGCGTGCCTGTCGTCGGGGCGTGCGAACGAGCAGAACTTGCAGGTTGCCACGCAGACGTTGGTGGGATTCAGGTGCACGTTGCGATTGTAGAAGGTGCGGTCGCCGTGGCGCGCCTCGCGCACGTGGTTGGCGAGCGCGCCGAGCGCCGGGAGGTCCCGGGCCTCGAGGAGGGAGAGGGCCTCGGCCTCGGTGATCCGCTCGCCTGCGAGCACCTTGTCGCGGATGGGGCCGAGCCCGTCGCGCTCGAGGGCGCGGTTCGCCAGCGAAGAGAGCATCATTCCTCCGTCGGATCGCCGCAGTGGTGGGGCGAGATCCCGTCCCAGCGGCGCATCAGCTCGTTGGGAATTCCCATCCGGTCGAGCACCCGGGCCACCACCGTGTCCACCAGCTCGTCGATGGTCCGGGGGTTCGAGTAGAAGCTCGGGGTGGCCGGCATCACGAAGGCGCCGGCCTCGACCACCTGGGTGATGGCGCGCGCGTGGATGAGGGAGATGGGGGTCTCGCGGAGCACCAGCACGAGCCGCTTCTTCTCCTTCAGCATCACGTCGGCGGCGCGCCCCACGAGGTCGGTGGAGACCCCGTAGGCGATGCGGGCCAGCCCCGCCGCCGAGCAGGGGACCACCGCCATGGCGTCGTAGCGCGCGCTCCCCGACGCGAAGGGCGCGGTGAGGTCCTGGTTCTTCCAGACCTTGAACGGGTAGGAGGGCGCCCCGCCGATCTCGTGCCCCCAGATCTGGCGGCCGGTGGTGGTGAAGACGAGGTCGACGGACACCCCCGCCGCCGGCCCCTCGCGGGCCAGGAAGTCGAGGAGGCGCTTCGCGTACGGGGAGCCGGAGGCCCCTCCCACGGCGACGACGACCTTCACGCGCGCACCCCCGTGACCAGCCCGCACACCCCGGGGAAGAGGAGCTCGCCCTTCACCTCGCGGAAGCCCGCGCGCCCGGCCGCCTCGACGAATTCGGGCATGGAGGCGAAGCGCTCCATCGACTCGACCAGGTAGCGGTAGGCCCCGGCGTCGGCGGAGAGCAGCCGCCCCATCACCGGCAGCGCCACCCGGTTGTACGCGCCGTGGAAGAAGCGCGTGCCCGCGGACCCGGGGCGGAAGAACTCGAGGATGGCGAGGCGGGCGCCGCTCCGCATCACCCGGGCCAGCTCGGCCAGGCCGGCCTCGTGGCTGTCGAGGTTGCGGACCCCGAAGGCCACGGTCACCGCGTCGACCGAGGCGGAGCGGAAGGGGAGGTGGAGCGCGTCGGCGGTGGCGGCCGGCAGGCCGGTCTTCGCCGCGCCGCGCGAGAGCATGGGGATGGAGAAGTCGCTGCCGAGCACCACCGCGCCGGGGTACTGGCGCCGGGCCTCGGCGGCCACGTCCATGGTGCCGGCGCAGACGTCGAGGAGCCGCTCGCCCGGCGCGAGACGGAGCGTGCGCACCGCCCGGCGTCGCCAGAGCTGGTCCACCCGCAGCGTCATGACCCGGTTGAGCAGGTCGTAGGTGGGGGCGATGCGATCGAACATCGCCCGCACGGCCTCCGCGCGCTGGCCCTGGCCGGGCAGGGGAACGTCGCTCACGCGCCGCTCCCGCGCCGCGGGATCCAGCTCGCCGCCGGTGGCGGGGCGATGCGCGGGCGGACCGGGTCCGGCGCGCCGGGCACGAGCCGGGCGTAGAGGGCGTCCATCCGCGAGAGCACCTCGGGCGGGTGCACGCAGGGCTCGGGCCACTCGCGCCCGCCCTCCTCGACGAACTTCTTCGTGGCGTCGATGCCCACCTTGGCGCCGAGGCCGAAGGCCGGGGAGGCGTGGTCGAGCACGTCGACCGGGCCGTCCACCACCACCATGTCGCGCCTCCCGTCGACGTTCGCGAAGGCGCGCCAGGCGCACTGGGAGAAGTCGTGGACGTCGACGTCCTCGTCGAAGACCACGAGCGTCTTCGTGGCCGACATCTGCCCCGAGCCCCACAGGCCGTGCATGAGCTTCCGCGCGTGGCCGGGGAACTCCTTCCGGATGGAGAGGAAGCAGAGGTTGTGGAAGACCCCCTCGGGCGGGAAGGCCATGTCCACCACCTCGGGGAAGACGAGCTGGAGCATGGGCAGGAAGAGCCGCTCGGTGGCGGTGCCCATCCAGTAGTCCTCCATGGGCGGCGGGCCGACCACGGTGGCGGGGTAGACGGCGTCGCGCCGCCGCGTGATGGCGGTGACCTCGAGGAACGGGTAGTCGTCGGCGAGGGAGTAGTAGCCGGTGTGGTCGCCGAAGGGACCCTCCCGCACCACGCCCTGGTCGGAGACGAAGCCCTCGATGACCACGTCGGCGTCGGCCGGCACGTCGAGGTCGACGGTGACGCCCTTCACCATGTGCACCGACTCCTTCCGGAGGAAGCCGGCGAAGAGGTACTCGTCGATGCCCGGCGGGAGCGGCGCCGAGGCGCAGTAGGTGAGCGCCGGGTCGCCGCCCAGCGCGATGGCCACCGGCATGCGCTCGCCGCGCTTCCGGTAGGCCCGCCAGTGGGCGTTGGCGGTCTTGTGGAGCTGCCAGTGCAGCCCGACCTTGCGCGGCCCCATCACCTGGCAGCGGTACATCCCCACGTTGCGGATCCCGGTCCCGGGGTCGCGGGTGATGACCTGGGGGAGCGTGATGAACGGCCCGCCGTCGTGGGGCCAGGTGGTGAGCACCGGGATGGAGGCCAGGTCCGGCTCCCGGTCCACGATCTCCTGCACCGGCCCGGACGAGACGTGCCTCGGCGGCAGCGCGGCCAGCTTCCCGAGCTTCGGGATCATCTTCAGCTTGTCCCAGAGCCCCTGCGGCGGCGCCATCTTGAGGAGCGCGCGCAGCTCGGCGGCCGGCTCGTCGAGGTCCTCGCAGGACAGCGCCCAGGCGGCGCGCCGCCGCGTGCCGAAGAGGTTCATCGCCACCGGCATCACGCCGGAGGAGGGGCGCTCGAAGAGGAAGGCGGGCCCCTGCTGCTTCGCGGCGCGGTCGGCGAGCGCCGCCATGTCGAGCCTCAGGTCGACGGGCTCGGTCACGCGGGTGAGCTCGCCGGCCCGC
This sequence comes from Anaeromyxobacteraceae bacterium, assembly GCA_049586815.1. Lineage (GTDB taxonomy): Bacteria > Myxococcota > Myxococcia > Myxococcales > Anaeromyxobacteraceae > CAIOAK01. Next base: position 2,425 of record JBAVCR010000035.1, on the reverse strand, counting down.
TCCAGACGATCGAGGAAATCGCGCAGGGAACGGTAGGCCATGGGATGGCGGGATCTACTCCCTTCCGCCCCTTGTTTCAATGATCGCTGAAAGATATGAGTGCGCGCATGCCGCAGACGATCCGGGTGGCCCACAGCCCCGACTCCGACGACGCGTTCATGTTCTGCGGGCTCTTCTCCGGCGCGGTCACGGCCGAGGGGCTCGCCTTCACCCAGGAGACCGGGGACATCGAGACCCTGAACCACCGTGCGCGCCAGGCGCCCTACGACATCACCGCGATCTCGGTCGCCGCCTACGCCCACGTGGCGGACCGGTACGTGCTGCTCGACGCCGGCGCCTCCTTCGGCGACGGCTACGGACCCACGGTGATCGTGAGCCCCTCCTCGCAGTTCGGGCGGCTCGAGGAGCTCGGGCGGGCCCGCATCGCCGTCCCGGGCGAGTGGACCAGCGCCTACCTGGCGCTGCGCATGCGCATCCCCGGCTTCGACCCCATGTTCGTCGACTTCAAGGACGTCGGACGCATGGTGAAGATGGGAAAGGCCGAGGCGGGGCTCGTCATCCACGAGGGGCAGCTCACCGCCCGCGAGGAGGGCTTCCGCGTGGTGGACGACCTGGGCGAGAGCTGGAAGGCGCGCACCGGCCTGCCGCTGCCGCTCGGCATGAACGCGCTCCGCCGGGACCTCCCGGAGGACCTGCGCCGCACGCTCGCCCGGGTCATGGCCGAGACCGTGGCCTGGGGGCTCGACCACCGCCAGGTGGCGCTCGACTACGCCATGGGCTTCGCCCGCGACCTCGACCGCGAGAAGGCCGACCGGTTCGTGGGCATGTACGTGAACGACTGGACCCGCGACGCCGGCCCGGCCGGGAAGGAAGCGGTACGCCGCTTCCTCTCCGAGGCGGCCGACCTCGGCCTCGTCCCCCGCGTGGCGCCCGAGTTCCAGGAGCGCTGACCCTTGCTGGACGCGGACACCGTCCAGCCCTGGCGGTCCGACCGGGCCTGGGATCCGGCCGGTGAGCCGGGCGACCTCTGGCGCCGGTCCCGCCGGGTGCTCTGGTGGGGCGTGGCCGCCGCGCTCGTCCTCCTTCCCTGGAACGCGCTCGCCGCCGGGCGGCCCGACCTCGTCCCGGGCGGCGCGGTGCTCGTCGCCGACCTCGTCCCGGCGGCGCTCCTCCTGCGCGGAGCCTGGCTGCGCCGGCGCTGGTTCCAGGGCGGCGCGGTCCGGCTCGACTTCGAGCGCTTCCCCTTCTTCCTCGGCGAGCCCTTCGAGGCCATCCTCCGGCTCGACCCCGGTCCGGGCGGCGGGGCGGTGGAGGTGACGCTCGCCTGCCGGGAGGACCGGCTCCGCGACGCCGGCGACGAGGTGGAATGGGGCGAGGTGGAGGTCTACCGGGCGGTGCAGGTGGTGCTGCCCGCGTCCGAGACGGCCCTCGTGTTCGAGCTGCCGGCGGTGGAGCGGCAACTCGGCACCCGGCTCGGCGAGCACGACGGCCGCCGCTGGGAGCTCCGGGTCCGCGGACGCGCAGGGTGCACGGCGACCGGCGCGTTCCCGGTGCCGGTTTACGAGCCGCCGCTGGACGGGGACCCGGAGGCCGGTTAGTCCCCGATACGCCCCGCAGCGGGAGGTGACACGTGCCCGACCTCGACGTCCTCGGAATGGCCGGGAGCCTCCGGCGCGACTCGCACAACCGCGCGCTGCTGCGCCTCGCCGCGGAGATCGCGCCGGCGGGGATGGTGGTCCGCCCCTGGGAGGGGCTGGGAGGGCTTCCCTTCTACGACGGCGACGTGGAGGCGGCGGGAATGCCCGCACCGGTCGTGGCCCTCGCCGACGAGATCCGCCGCGCCGGCGCGGTGCTCGTCGTCACCCCCGAGTACAGCCACTCCGTGCCCGGCGTCCTCAAGAACGCGCTCGACTGGATGGCCCGGCCCCCCGGGAAATCGCCCTTCCGCGGCAAGGTGGTGGCCCTCACCGGCGCCTCGCCCGGCGCGCTCGGCACCGCCCGCGCCCAGATGGACCTGCGCCGCATCCTCGCCGCCATGGGGGCCTTCGTGGTGCCCGCGCCCGAGGTCCTCGTCTCGCAGGCCGACCGGAAGCGGGACGCCTCGGGTGCCTACACCGACGAGGGCACGCGCAAGTTCCTCGGCAAGCTTCTGGAGGAGCTGCGGCGGTGGGCGGAGCTGCTCGCCCGATCGTGAAGCCTCCTAGAAGGCCCGCTCGGTGAGCGACACCGCGGCCTCGTGGAGCGCGCGGCGGTGCGGGCCGTCGGGCACGCTCGCGAGCGCCGACAGCGCGTCGCGGCTGTGCTCGCGGGCCAGCGCCCGCGCCGCCTCCACGCCGCCGGTGCGCTTCACCGCGGCGATCACCTCGAGGCAGAGCGCGTCGGTCGGGTCGGCGCCGTCGGCGATGGGGGCGAGCCGCTCCCGCAG
>JBAVCR010000034.1:0-2764 GCA_049586815.1 Anaeromyxobacteraceae bacterium | reverse complement strand
GCCGCGGCCGGCGCCGGCGCGGCGAGCAGGGCGAGCAGGACGGCGAGGGACGGGACGGTCACTTCACGAGCTCCTCGTAGTAGCGCTTCACCTCGACCTGGTAGGGCTCGGGGGTGCCCTGCTTCATGGCCTCGAGCAGGTCGCGGCGGAACTGCTCCCGGGCCCGCGAGGCGTCGAGCTGCGGGATCTCCACCTTCTCCCTCGACGGATCGCCGTCGGGCCCGTCGTTCCGGTTCCCCCCGGCCTCGGCGTACGGGAACGGGAACCCGCCCCCTCCCTGGCCGCCGCCCTTCCCCATCTCCTCCAGCCCCTTCTTCACCCGCTCCAGCGCGGAGAGCGCCTCGCGCTGCTGCCCGGCCCCGCGCTGCGGGTTCTTCTGCCCGAGCGAGGCGGACGCCGACTGCATGTGCTCGCGCCCCTCCGAGAGGTCGCGCCCGGCCTGCGGCGGGAAGATCGGCGCCTCCTGGGAGAGCTGGTCGAGCCGCTGCTGGAGCTTGCCGGCGCGCTCCTCGAGCCCCTGCTGCTCGCGGGAGAGCCGGTCGAGCTTCTGCTGCTCCCCCTGCGGCAGCACCGTGCGGGCGTCGGGGAAGAGCTTCTCGAGCTCGAGGCGGGCCTGCATCGCGGGCGGGAAGGCCTCTCGGGCGTGGCGCGCCGACTCCCGGAGCTCCTCCGGCTCGCGCCTCGTGACCCCGAAGCGCTCGGCCATGAGGGCCTCGTCCTCCAGGCCGGCCGCGAGCCGCTGCATGGGCGGGAGCGCCCGCCGGGAGGCCTCCAGCGCGGCGTCGACGTCGCGTGCCGCCAGCGCCTTGCGGAGGTCGGCGATCCGGTCGCGCGACTGGAGGAGGTCGTCCTCGGAGCGCGGTGACGTCCCGGCCCGGGACTTGCGGAGCTCCTCGTCGGCGCGGCGGGCCAGCTCCTCCGCCTTGCGGAGGGCGGGCTCGGCCCGGCGCAGGCGCTCGGCGGTCGCCTTGCGGTACTCGGCGCGTACCTTCTCGGTCTCCCGGGCCACCTGCTCCTGGTCCTTCTCGACCGCCTCCAGCTCGCGCCGGAACTCGCGGACCTGGCGTCCCAGCGCCGCGGTGCGCTCGTCCGGGGCGCCGGCGGTGCGCTCGAGCGAGGAGAGCATGTCCTGCAGCGCGCTCCCCATGGCGTCGAGCTCCTTCATCGCCTGGTCGACGTCGCCGCGGGAGAGCATCTCCTCCACCCGCTTCATTCCCTGGTCGAGGTCCTTCCCCTTCGCCATCTCCGCCATGGCCTCGGCGTTCATGTGGGAGTCGGAGACCCCGCGGGCCAGCTCGGACATCTGGCGCAGCATGTCCTGCATCCGCCCGCGCAGCCGCGCCACCTCGGCGAGGAGCTGCTTCTTCGCCTGCTCGGTGGGCGCCTGCCTGTACTTCTCCACGAGCGAGGCCAGCTCGCGCCGCCGCGCCGCCAGGTCCTTCGCCATCCGCAGCAGGTCCTCGGCGCGCCGCTTGTCGAAGAGCTGCTCCAGGTAGAGGACGTCCTTCTCCAGCTCCCGGTCGAGCGCGTCGTCGAGCTCGTCGACCCGGCGGGTGGAGAGGGGCTCGCCGGGGCGGCCGAACTGCAGCTGGCGCGAGAGCGTCTGCCGGGCGGAGGTGGTCATGACCTCCCGGTCCCGGATCCCCTGCGCCGCGTTGGCGAGCGCGGCGGGGAGCTCCCGCGGCGCGGCCTTGTCCTTGCGCATGGCCTGGGCGGCCTCGCGCAGCCGCTCGTGCAGCTGGCGAGTGCGCCCGTCGAGCGCCATCCCCTTCTGGATGCGGGCCGGGTCGGGCGGCAGGCCCCGGGGCAGCTGCTCGAGCCGGTCGCCGAGCAGGCGCACCATCTCCTCCCAGTGGCGCCGGGCCTCGGCGAGGATGCGCTGGTGGTGCTCAGCCTGGCTGTAGATCTTCACCGCCCGGGTGGCCGAGGCGGCCCGCTTCGGGCCGGAGACCGTGTCGTTGTCGACCACCTCGAGCCAGTAGAGGAGCTTCTCCCCCTCGGCGAGGCGCATGGGCGCGAGGTCGAGGTCGAAGGAGCCGGATTCCCGCCGGGCCGGGGCGAGCGCGCGGAGCGGGCGGCGCTCCTCCTCGCCGGCGGGCGCCTTCACCACGAGCGTGAGGTCGCCCAGGCCGAAGTCGTCGGAGGCGGTCCACTCCACGCGCACCCGGGCGTCGGCGGCCACCTCCACCTCCCCGGCCGGCGCGACGATGCGCAGCTCCGGGAAGGCGTCCGGCTCCACCACCACCGGGATGGGTGGGCCGTTCACCACCACCTTGTCACCATCGGTGAACTGGAAGCGGTAGCTGCCGGGCTCGTCGACGAGGAAGCCGCCGGCGAGGTCGCGCCCGTCCTTCACGGAGAGGGCGACCTGGCGGCTCTTCTCGGGGTCGGCCCCGGCGAGGGCGAGCTGGGCGCCCTTCACCGGGCGATCGGAACGGGCGGCGAGGCGCACCTCGGTACCCTTCGGCGCCTGGATGGAGCCGTCCGAGCCCGGCACCTTGCGTTCGGGGCGGCCCGTATGGGCCGGATAGCGGTAGGTGATCTCGACGTCGCCGGTGATCGGCTCCACCCGCGGCGGGCCGGCCGCGGGCGCGAAGCCGTGGGCGAGCCGAGAGACGCCGCGCGCCAGGTCCGGCCCGAGGAGCGCGGCAGCAGCAGCCCAGGCGCAGAGCACGGAGGCGAGGGCCCAGCCGGCCCGCCGGGCCGGGCGGTCGGGGATCGCGGCGCGAAGGTCGACCGCGCGGAGGCTCTCCCCGGTGCGGGT
>JBAVCR010000033.1:0-17223 GCA_049586815.1 Anaeromyxobacteraceae bacterium | reverse complement strand
GGACGGACCGCACCCCCGCGGCCGCCTGCCGCCGACCGCGCGCGACCGCCGCGAAGACGCAGAAGGAGAGGACGGCTCCAGCCGCGGCGGGGAAGATCGGCGACGTCATCGCGTTGGAGAGATCGTCGACGGCCCAGATGCCCACCGCCGTCGCGAGCACCGCGGCGGGCGCGACCCTCGGGTGCCCCCATCGAGCGGCCGGAAAGACCCGAAGCAGCTGGAGCAGCGGCAACGCGAGAAAGATCCCCGACGCGATCAGCCCCACGAGCCCGCTGGTCCCGAGGCGCAGGATCCACATGCTGTCGACGATGCTCACGTCCCGGCCTTCCTCGTCGCGAAGGCGAAACGCGTCTCCGCGACCCCATCCCAGCCAGGGGCGCTCCATGGCCCGGGCGGTCAGGTCTCGATCGTTGACGATCCGGATGCGCAGCGACTCCGCACGATCCGGCCCAAGCCAGCGCTCGGCCTCGATGACGAGGGACATCGCGTCCCATCCCGAGATGCGGAGGGTGCAGTAGGCGGCGGGCACGAACGCCAGCACGAGCACGAGGACGGCGGTACGCAGGCGCGTCGTGCTCTCGAGGATCGCCATCCCTGCGATCAGGAGGAGGAATGGCCCAGCGGACCGGCAAAGGGCCGTGGTCAGCACGAGGGCCGCCACGACCCACGGCGCGCCGACCCCCGCGAATCGCCGCGCGGCGCGGGAGCGCCAGAGCCAGAAGGCGACCAGGGCCGAGGTCGCCATGAACATGGCCACCATGAGCCCGTGCGCCATGAAGAGCATCGGGCGATAGCTGCCATCTCGGATGTGCTGGGAGAAGAGGTGCTGGTGGAATCCGTAGATCTGGCGGTGAAGCTGCGGGCTCATCCGGATCTCCCAGAGGCACAGCGGCGCGTAGACCATTCCCGCGATCACGATCGCCCGGCCGGCTTGCAGGATCGCCGCAGGGGAACCCAGGTAGACGCGTCCGAGCAGGTACGGGGCGGTCCACTTCATCGCGACCTCGAAGAACGCCGATCCGCCGTCGTACGCTCCGAGGCCCGTGGAAAGGGAGGTGAAGAATGGGGAGACGCAGATCACCGCGGCCGGCAGGTCGAACCAACGGGGCCGGAATCGCCTCCAGGCCTGGAAGTCGAACAGGATGCTCGTGCCCAGGACGACGGCCGCGATGAACATCTCCTTGTTGTGGAGGAGCGGGATCTGCTTCCCGAACTCGTTGAACCACGGAAGGAACATCCAGCCGGCAAGCAGCGAGAAGAGAAATCCGCGCCGGCCTCCCAGGAGCCAGAAGCTACCGGCCACGAACGGAAAGTACGCGAGGAGCGCGAGGTAGAGAAACGCGGTCGGCTGGGACATTCCCGGAGGCACCCTTCGCGGGGCAGGTTAGCAGGTCGACCCGGCGCGGACGAGATTCGCCCTGCGCTCCGCGATCGCCTCCCGCAGCCGTCCGAGCTCGGAGTCGAGAGCGGGGTAGGAACCGCCGAGCGTGGTCGCGATCCGCTCGAAACGCCATCGCCAGTCGAGTCGCTCCAGGGCGAGGAGGTTGTTCCACCTGGCCACCCCGGGATTCCATCGCCGGACTGCTTCGGCGATCCGTGCGACGCCGCCCCCGCGGTCCGAGGGATCGAGGTCGAGCAGTCCCTCGGGCCAGAGGAGGTTTCGAACCGTCTCGGTGTCGGGGTGAACTCCCGCGATGGTGGCGCCGCTCGCCAGGCCATCGACCCAGCGAGCCGTGACGTATTCCCGGGTCGGGTGGGTGTAGGCCCTCGGATTCACCCGATTCGAGAATGCGAGCGTGAACTTCGCCTGCGCCAGGCGCCCCGTGAGCATTCGCATGTTTTGCGCGGGGTCGCCGCCGGCTGGGGGCCGGCCTTCGAAGGTGATTCCTGCGCTCCGGCAGGCCTCCCCGGTTTCCCCGTCGTCATCCCAGGCCGGCGGCTGGCGTCCGACGCGCAGGACGTCGACGGGGCGATCCGAGGCGGCGGATCCGAGACCAAGCGCGTCGGTTCCCCAGGGAAGCCAGTGGCAGGGCCTCCGGGTCGCCGCCTCCCACGGCTCGATCTCCTCCATGTTGGTGACGAAGAAGGTGTCGATCGGTCCTGACCTTCGCACGAGCCACGGGATCCGATCGATCCAGAACGAGTCGATCACCCAGGCAGCCACCGTCCCGAAGTTCCGGCGCCACCCGTCCACGCCCGTCAGCGCCCACAAGGCTCCCGGGGTCGGGCAGATGAGCAGGCAGGTCTCCGAGCCCCGACGGCGCGGGATCCCGGCCGCCAGCTTCTCGAACGGGTTGCGCTGACGCCAGTCCCGGAGTCCGAGAATCGTGAGATCCCTGCCCAGGAGCCTGGCGGCCAGGCTGGCCATGTGCGTCACCGGGTCCCAGCCTGGGCTCTCATTCGGATCGCGATAGACCACGTGCATCCGCTTGCTCCTTGTGCCCCCGAGGCACCCACCGTCGGGGATGATTCGTACCCCAGCTGGGGTCGAGTCATGGCGTTCTCTTGGCTCCCGATGTGAGTCCTCCCGCGGATGCTCGGGCACGGCGACGGTGGGTTCGCACGGACCCCGTCCACGGGTCCGATATCGGCCTGGCGCTCGCCAGCAGCAAGGAAGGGCGCCGCCTTTGACCGCGGCCCATCAGGTACGAATGCCCTCAGCCAAGTGTTCATTGACTCTGGGAAAAATGTCCCACACCCCTTTGGTTACGGGACATCGCCGTTCCCCTCGCTGTGTTTTCAATTGGTTACCCAAATTTCAGTCTCTCTAGCGGGTTGCCTCTAAAGGCCTATCGTTCCATCTGTGCCCATGTAGGGGAATTTGGCTTATCGGCTTGAATTGTCATGGAAATGTCTTCAGCGTCCCTGACTCCAAGGGGCCTTGTTGACCGGTCGCGTCAGGCCTAAGTATGTCGCCGTGAACACCATCAACCATCGCTTTGGTCAGGATTTCGTTACCGCCCGCCGGCGCACCGCCCCGACCCTCACCGGTCTCGCCGTCATGGCCCTCGCCCTGTTCGCATGCGGGGAAGTGCCCGCCGAGGGCGTCGCTGCGGCGTCCAGCCTCGTGGTGTCGGTCGCGCCTCCGTCGGTCGCGCTCACCCCGTCCAGGCAACAGTCATTTGTCGCCTCCGTGACCGGGACGGCCGAGACGCGGGTGACCTGGTCGATCGTCGAAGGAGCCGCCGGAGGGTCGATCGCCGACGGAAACTACACCGCCCCTTCGTCCGAAGGCACCTTCCATGTGGTCGTCGCAAGCGTCGCCGACCCTTCCAAGACCGCCACGGCCACCGTCACGGTGACTGCTCCTGGCGTGCCGCTCCCGCCGCCGGTCGCCGGGGCGAAGATGGGAACGAACCTGAACTGGTGCGTCGATTGGGATCCCGAGAAGCTCGCGGCCGACCTGGTCTGGTCGGCGAGGCCGTGGGCCATCGGCGACGGCAATGGAGCGAACACCGGGAACTGGGCCCCCATCGACGCGCAGGGATGGCCGGTCGTCTCGACGGGCACCGTCTTCGGCGCGGTCTTCGAGGCGAATCCCTGGCCCGGGACCTACAAGCTCTCGTTCAAGAACCGGCAAGGGACGTCGGGTGACACGGTCTCCTCCTACAGTGGCAACATCCAGCTCCAGAACCGCCGGCACGACTCCGCGACAAACGTCACCTCCTACGACGTCGTCGTCCCCTCCTTTGCCTCTGGCCAGTTCATCTGGCTGCGCTGGGCCGGCTCCACGGGAGGGGTCACCGACGTCCACCTGATGCGGCCGCTCAAGGACGGCTCCGGCTGGCACGCCATCGGGACTCCCCTTTCCGACCACATCATCGACCGCCTCAAGTGGTTCTCCACGATCCGGACCATGCAGACCCAGGGTGGGCCGGGCGGACTCACCGCCGGGACCGACACGGTGTGGTCGACCCGTACGAAGCCCTGGGGCCCCCAGACCCGCGGCGGAGACGTCCGGGCGGGAGGCGTGGCCATCGAGAACCTCGTGGCGATGGCAAACCAGGCCCAGAAGGACCTCTGGATCAACGTCCCGTACAACGCGGACGACGACTACATCACCAAGATGGCCCAGACCATCCGGTACGGGTCGGACGGGGTGAATCCCTACACGTCCCCGCAGACCAACCCGGTCTTCGCGCCCCTCGCCGCCAACCTCAACCTGTACGTCGAGCACGGCAACGAGATCTGGAACAGCGCGTTCGGATACCCGGCCAACACCAACTACAACAAGAGCAACGCCGAGATCGCGGCGGGCGACCCCCTCAAGGTCACCTACAAGGTCAGCGACTCCGGGAACTGGGGCTACTCGTGGCGGCGCACCGGGTACCTCGCCGTCCGGATGTCGCTCCGGTTCCGCGCGGTCTTCGGCGACGCCGCCATGATGACGCGCGTGCGCCCCGTGCTGGCGACGCAGCATGCCCGTTACGCCACGACCGACGAGCCGCTCAACTACATCCGTGACGTCTGGGGGCCGTCCTCGACCTTCGCTGCGGTCAACGGGATCACGAACCCCCGGCAGCCGCAGAGCTACTACGTCTACGCCCTGGCAACGGCACCCTACGTGCCCGACGACAACTCCACCCTGGCCGTGTCCAGCCCGTCCGCGATGCTCGACAGCATCGTCGCCAACCTGAACGACACCACGGGCGGGAAGCCCATCGTCGCCATCGCCTGGAACGCGGGGAGGGCCCGGACACATGGCATCCGCTACGTCGCCTACGAAGGTGGCGACAACCTCATCCCGGAGCTCATGCCGGGCGGCGCGGCGGCTGCGACCGTCCAGAACGCGAAGGATGCGAGCTTCGACCCGGTGCTCGGCGCCCGGATGGGCGCAAACCTCGACCCGGCAACTGGCCTGCCCCTCTCGAACCAGGCCAACACGGTCTACGGCCGGCTCTTCTCGGAATGGGCGGCCGCCGGTGGAAGCCTCTTCATGCACTTCACCCTCGGCGAGGGGGCGAACTCGAGCAGCATGTTCGGCCTGTGCCCTCCGTCCTCCCAGCTCAGCTCGGATCCCCGGCTCGAGACTGGACCGAAGTGGGAAGCGGTGAAGGCCTTCCAGCGGGCCTGGGGCCCGTAGCCCGCCCCGCGACGTGCCGACGTGAAGGACTAGTGGGAGCTCTCGACCAGTCGCCAGAGGTCGAGAGCTCCTTCCACGCTCGCCCGGAAGACGCGCCGGCTGTCGCTTCCCAGGACCTTCGCCCGCGGGATCGCGAAGGGGTCCTGCCCCTGGATCGGCGCACCGGTGACGGCCATGAACGCCGCCTGGTAGCCCGACTCCCGGGCCACGTCGCGAACCCGAAGTGAAACCGCCCCGGGCGTACCGTAGGGGTAGGCGAGCACCGTGACATCGGACCCGAGCCCCTGTCGGAGACGATCCCGCGACGAGGCGAGTTCGGCTCGAAGCGCAATCTCGGGCAGCCCGGAGAGCCGCGCATGCGTCAGCGCGTGCGACCCGATGGTCCACCCGGACCGGCGCAGGGCTCGAACCTCGCTCCAGCCCATGATGGGCCGCAGGGCCTCGTACCCGACGCCGGGCACCGACCCGGCACGATCGGAGAACTCGGGCGACACGAACGCAGCCCCGGGGATTCCGAATCCGGCCAGGATGGGGGCCGCCTCGTCGTGGACGTCCACGTAGCCGTCGTCGAACGTCACCGCCATCGCACGTTCGGGCAATGCTCCCTCTCCCCGCACCCAGGATGCCACCTGCTCGACGGCGACCGGGACGAACTCGCCGACGACGATGGCCATCTGCTCCCGGAGCTGGGCTGGCGTCACCGACCACTCGTCCAGCGGATTCCGGCACACGCCGTGGTAGCAGAGCACGCGGGGACCAGGAGGAGACGCGCTCCGGGTGGTCCTTCCGAGGACCGCGGCGAGACTTCTCAGTTCCCCCTTGACGCGCGCTCGCAGCACCGTTTCGCCGTCCTCGGTCAGGGAAGGGACGCCAGCAAGGCGACCAACGCCCGCGCCACCAGGGGCTTTGCCGTCGCGTTCAGGTGGCCGTCGTCGCCGGGGATGGCGTACTCGGAACAGAGCATCGGGACGCCCTGCCCGTCGGTGCACCTCGTTCCGTCGGATCTCGTAGACTCCACGCGAGCGATGTCGAAGACGGGCTCCCGGCCCGCATAGGTCTCCCGGATGAGCTTGCTCAGCGCTTCCCGTCGGCCGTTCGTGGAGGAGAAGGGCGCGGTCACGAGCGGGACCGTGAAGTGCACGATCGTGACCCCGGGATTTGCGGCGCGGATGGACGTCATCGCCGCCTGGTACGTCGCAAAGAGGGTCTGCTCGTTGCCGGTCGACCAGTAGGCCGAGCTGTCGTAGAAGTCGACGAAGCAGAACTTCATGAAGGCGACGTCGACCTTCGAGCCGGCGCCGCCGTTCATGACGCCGACGAAGTCGTCGATCTTGCGCACGGGAAAGTAGTTCTCGCCGACTCCGAAGTCGCCCCAGATGCCCTTCCCGAGGAGCGATGCGGAGCGAGCGTCCTGGACGAGCCTGGGTTCGGGGCCCGGATTCGATGCCTCGAGGTCCGCCACGGCCGACATGATCTGGGTACCCACCGACTGATGGCCGAAGGCGATGGCCCGCGTGGAGAGCGCGGCGAGCTGTGCCGCAAGGTCACCCGTCGACGGGGGAGGAGGCGTCGTCGCGGAGACGACGACTGCAGCGGTATCCGACTTGCTCGTGTCGGCGCGGGAAGTGACCTTCACGTGGTACGTGCCAGCCGCGGCGGGGGCCGTGTAGATGCCGCTCGTCGAGATGGTCCCGCTCCCGGACTCGACGACGCTCCACGTCACCGAGGTGTCGCCTGCACCGGTGACGGTCGCGGCGAACTGGTACGTCTCCCCTGCGGCCATGTAGGCCGTTCGGGGCGAGATGGTCACGGCGACGGCGGGCGGCGGCCCCGGGGGTTCGGAGACCGTCACGACCGCCTGATCGCTCTTGCTCCCATCGGCTCGTGCGGTGGCCGTGACGTGATAGGTGCCGCCCGTGGCCGGCGCGGTGTAGAGCCCCGTCGCGGAGACCGTTCCACCTCCGACCTCGGCGACGCTCCAGACGACCGCGGAATCGTTCGTGGCGGTCACCGAGGCCGAGAACTGCCACGTGGCGCCGGGCACAATCGACGCCGTATGCGGCGACACGGTCACCACCACCTGGGGACCGGTGGTGACGGTGATCTCGCAGCGGGCCTGCCGGGTCGGGTCGGCGACGGAAGTGGCCACCACGTGGTAGACGCCGGGGCCGGACGGGGCCGTGTAGGTCCCGTCGCCCGCAACGCTTCCACCCCCGCTCTCCGCGACCGTCCACGTCACGGAGGTGTCAGCGCTTCCTGCGACGCTCGCGGTGAGATGGGCGGCCTGGCCGGCTCCGATGGTCAGGGTACTGGGCTGGACCGTCACCGAGACGATGGCAGGAGCACTTCCGTCCGGCGCAGGCCCTCCTCCGCACGCAAGCGCGGCCGCCGAGATGCACAGCAGGGGTATGAAGCTGGGCTTGATGGTCATTCGCGTCTTCCCGGGGAGTCCCCGACCGGGTACCCGGCCGCGACACGGACGATATCCTGTCCTCGGAGACGCGGGAACGCCACCCCGATTCGCGGGCGATGAATCCGTACGGCTACCTGTGGGGGAGGCGGGCGAGTTCGCCCCAGAACCGGTCCAGCCAGCCGATGAGCTCCTGCGATCCGCCCACGTGCCCTGAACGCGCCGCCATCGTCCGCACCCGGAGGATCGCCGGTCCCAGTTCCTTGAGGTCCTGGACCACCGTCGCCAGCCCCGCCTCCCCCATCTTGGCGGCAAAGGGCTCCTGGTGGTCGTCGATGGCCTCGCCGTGACGAGCCTGGCGCGGCACGAGGACGGGGTGCTTCCCCTGCTGGATGCAGGCGAGGACCGTACCGGCTCCTGCGTGGGCGACCACGACGCTCGCGCGCTGCACCTCCTCGACCACCCGGCCGAACGACAGGTACCGCTCGAAGCGGACATGCCGCGGTTCGGTCGGAGTCGATCCGAGCTGGAGGAAGAACTCCTCTCCCACGGCCCCCGAGCCCTGCAGCTCGTCGACGGCCTCCACGAGCCGGCCGAACGGGTGGACCTCGGTCCCGGTGATGACGAGGATCAGACGATCCTCCCGTGGTACTCGACCCCCGGCACCTTCTCCGCCAGCTCAGGCCACTGGACCAGCATCCGGGAGACGAAGGGCTTCACCAGCCGCGCGGTCAGGGAGAGCTCGGTGATCCGGGTGATGGATTCGACGAAGACGGTGGGAATGCCGCGCAGCCGGGCGATCCAGAGGAAAGGCGCCGCCACGCCGGACCCGGTGGTGAGGATGAGGTCGGGCCTGCGCTCGTCGAGGAGGCGCCATGCCAGGCGCAGGTTGCGCAGCAGGTTCGGGACGTTCCGGACCGTGGGGTGGGCGGCCCAGTGCACCTCGGCCTCGCCCGCGAGCAGGTGCTTCGCGTCACTCGTGGGGAAGCTCACCCAGGCCCGCTCCTTGTCCTTCCAGAACTCACGAAGGCAGAACATCTCGAAGAGATGCCCGCCCGACGAGCAGACGAGGAGGAGTCGCATGCCTTCCTACCGGGGGGCCGCGGCGTACCGCGCGTCGAGCTGCTGGATGAGGCGCTGCGTGCCCTCGATGTTGCCCCTCGACGAGGCGCCGAAGACGATGGACTCGATGCGGGGCTGCGCGCAGACGTACTCGAGCGCCTCCTCGGGAGGGATGGCGCCGCTCGCGAACACGCTCATGGCGATGGGGCGGAAACGGCGCTCCCGGATTGTCCGCTCGTAGAGCTCGAGCCCGCCGGTCATGCGGAAGTCGATCTTGTTGATGTTGGCGCAGACGATGGGGTTCTCGACCCCCACCTCGTCGAGCGCGTCGAGCAGGCGCGGCATGTTCATGGTGATGAAGCCGGCCTCGGCGCCGTAGCGGCGGCGCACGTGGGCGTCGAACTCGGCGAAGACCTTGTGGAGCTTCATCCCCAGCAGGAGGTCGGTGACCACGTTCTGGACGAAGATGACCGGGGTGTTGAGCCCCTCGAAGCGCTTCATCTCCGCGTCGACGAGCAGCTTCATGAGCTCGTAGATGTCCCGGGTGAGCGCGCCGACCGTGCCGCGGAAGATGGTCCCCATCACGCTCCCGGCCGAGAAGCGCTTGATGGTCTCCAGGATGCCGACCTGCCCCACCGAGTTGGCGTACTTGTGGGCGTACGGCATGCACGGATAGTAGATGAAGTCCTTGTAGCGCTGCGGGTCGGCCCGCATGTGGTCGCAGATCTCGCCGATGCGATCGTGCGTGGTGCACATGAAGGTCCGGATGCCCATGTCGTAGGCCTGGTCGAGCACCTCGATGACGGCGGAGGTGTCCCGGAAGCGCACCAGCTGTGCGCGCGCCTTCTCCTCCGACATGTGGTTCACGCCGAAGAACTGGTTGTCCCCGAAGAGGATGCGGTCCATCTTCGCCACGTTCACCGTCCCTCGCCGCCGCCGCGGCTGGCGCGGGCGATGCGGTCAATGACCCGGTCGGTCTCCAGCGCGCTGGCGAACGAGTTCTCGCCCGCCGGGTCTCCCGCGCGGATGCTGGCCACGAACGACTCCATCTGGGCCGAGTACTCCTCGCCGCGCAGGTAGAAGGCCACCGGCGCCTGGAGCTCGGTGATGTAGCGGGTGCTCCAGCTCTCCGGGTAGCCCTCCCAGGCGCAGCCGGCCCGGAGGTAGACCTTGAGCTCCTGCCGGTCCACCACGAGCTTCCCCTTCGTCCCCTCGATGCGCACGGTGGTGCTCATCTTGCGGACCGTCTCGTCGCTCCAGTTGGTCTCGAGCGTCCCCGCCATCCCGTCGCCGTAGTCAAGGAGCGCGTAGACGGCGTCCTCCACGTCGCGCGAGAAGATCGACTCCATGCGGGCGCCCACCACCTCGCGGGGCGGCCCCACCAGGAAGCTCATGAGGTCGACCACGTGGCAGGCGTAGTCGTGGAGGCAGCCGCCGCCTGCCGACTTCTTCGATCGCCAGGTGGAGCCCTCCTCCTTCTTGATCACCACCTGGCCGAAGGCGCTGCCGTGCACCCCGGTGAGCTTGCCGAGCGCCCCGCCGCGCGCCAGGCGCCGGGCCTCCCGGAAGGTGCCGATGAAGCGGTTGTGGAACCCGACCTGGTTCACCCGCTTGCGGGCGATGGCGAGGTCGGCGAGCTTGCCGCTCTCCTCGGGCGAGAGGGTGAGCGGCTTCTCCACGAACAGGTGGATGCCCCGCTCAAGGGCGAGCGACGCGCAGGGGAAGTGGGTGAAGGTGGGGGTGGCGACGATGGCCGCGTCGAGCCGCCCCTCGGCGAACATGTCCTCGAAGGAGGTGTAGGTCTCCACCCCCACGTGCTTGCGCAGCACGGAGAGGACGTAGCGCGAGGTGTCGCAGACCGCGACCACCGAGGCGCCGGGGATGGCGTTGGCGATGGCGAAGTGGGAGAGCCCCATCTTGCCCGCGCCGACGATTCCTATACGGATGGTCATGCCCGCCCTGCCCTCTCCCTTTCCCGCGCGTGGTACGGCTCACTCCACGTAGAGGCACCCGGCCACGCGGTCCTTGCCGATGAGCTCGATGGTCCGGCGGGCCTCCGGCATGGTGGTCCGGCCCTTCTCGATGCAGAGCACCACCGCGTCGGCGGCCTTGGCCACGACGAGACCGAGGGGCTCGGACAGCACCGAGGGGATGGCGATGACGAGGCGGCTGGCCGGACCGCTGCCGGGTTCCGCGTCCTCCTTGCGCCCGGCCGACCCGAGCGTGCGGACGATCCGGCTGGCGGTGGGGTAGTCGATGGTCTCCGCCATCACGAGGAAGGTGACCGGCGCCTCGCGAAGCCGCCGGCCGACGTCGGCGAGCGAGATGGCCACCGCCGCCGCCGACGCCCCGGCTCCGACCGGGATCACCGTGAGCAGCGACCAGGGACGGTGCGCCAGCGCGAACCAGAGCTCCTGGATCTCGCGCCGGGGCCCTCGTCCCCGCGATGCCTGATCGCCCACCCGCTGGATGGCGGTCCGCGGCGCCCCGCCCTTCATGTCCGGTTCCTCGTCATCGTCGTTTCCAGGCCCGGACCATGTAAGGGCGAACCGGACGGCCGGTCAAGGACGCCTTCGTCCCACCGTGCGCCACATCGGGGTGTCTCGGAACCGAAGGACAGCCTGGGACGGGCGACGGGTCGGTCCCCGTGCTACCCTTTCCCGCCGATGAATCGAATGCTGCCGTCCGGCGACCCCGACGCCGACTACTTCCCGCTCGACGCCGATCCCGCTCGCGGGAGCGGGCGCGCCGGCGCGGGGGAGTGGCTCGTGCTGGTCGCCAACGCCACCTGGAGGCGCCGCTGGATCTTCCTCGGGACGCTGGTCGCGGGGCTGGCACTCGTGACCGCGTACTACCTGGGGGCGCCACGCCTCTACCGGAGCGAGGCCATCGTCCGCGCGCAGCGCCAGCAGGCGCTCCCCTCCCTGGTCCGCCAGGGCGCCTCGGACGATGCCCCGACGCGGTCGGCCTACGAGCTCATCCACAGCCGCGAGAACCTGCTCGACCTGCTGCGGGGCGCCGGGCTCCTCTCCGAGGACAAGCGCGAGCCGCCCGGGCTCCTGGAGCGGGCGCTTCTGGCCTTCGGGTTCGGGCCGGCCATGCCTGACGAGGACCCGAACGCGCCGCTCGTCCGCAAGCTCGACAAGGCCCTCGAGGTCACCACCGGCGAGGGAACGGTCAAGATCGCCCTCGACTGGCCGGACGCCCACCAGGCCTACGTCCTCGTGGGCGCGGCGGCGCAGAGCTTCCTCGAGGCCCGCTACCTCCAGGACGTCACCACCATCGACGACTCGATCGCCCTCCTCAAGGGGCGGCTCGGCCCCCTGCGCGAGCAGCTCGACGAGGCCATCGACGACGCCCAGCGGCGCGGCGCGGCCATGGCGGAGCTCATGCCTCCGCCCGTGCCGGCCACCGCGACGCCGTCCGCGCAGGCCAACGACTCCCTGCGGCAGCTCGAATCAGCCATCGAAGCCAAGACCCGCGCCATCCGCGACATCGAGGACTTCCGCCGCCGGCGCCTGCTCGAGCTCCAGGCCCAGATCGAGGAACGCCGCGGCCAGTTCGCCGACGCGCACCCGGTGATGGTGGGGCTGCGCGCGGAGGTGGCCGGGCTCCAGCAGGAGTCGCGCCAGGTCGAGGTGCTCCGCGAGGAGGAGAAGAAGCTCCGCGCCGAGTATGCGTCGCGCTACGCGGCGCTCACGCCCTCGCACTCCCGCGCCTCCTCCCTGGGCGTCCGCGTCGCGTCGAGCGCGGCCGTAGAGCAGAGCGAGCGGGTGCGCGACGCGCGCTTCCAGTACCAGCAGATGGTCT
Source organism: Anaeromyxobacteraceae bacterium (assembly GCA_049586815.1). GTDB lineage: Bacteria > Myxococcota > Myxococcia > Myxococcales > Anaeromyxobacteraceae > CAIOAK01. Next base: position 4,858 of record JBAVCR010000033.1, on the reverse strand, counting down.
CCAAGGTGAGCGCGGCCCAGACCGATCTCGACAACGCCCGGGCCGCCTTCAAGTACCGCTACAGCGTCATCTGGCCGGCGACGGTCCCCACCACCCCGGTGAGCCCCAAGCCGGTGAAGGTATTCGGGATAGGGGCCGTGCTCTCGCTCCTCCTCGCGGCGATGGTCGCCGCGGCCCCCGACCTCCTGCGGCGGCGCGTGGTGGAGCGCTGGCAGGTGGAGCGGGGGCTCGGGATCGAGGTGCTGGCGACGCTGCGCCGGCACTGACCGCATCCTGTCCGTCGTTCCGTGACGACGCTATACTCCGCCCGACCGTGACCCGACCCAGCACCCCCGCCCCTGGCCCCGGCCCCGAAGGCCTCCTCGATCTCCGGGAGATGTGGGACGCGCTCCTCGACCAGGGCTGGGGCTCACTCGCGCTCGTCCCGACCGGCACCTCGGTCTCGGTGCAGAGCTCGGTGGACGCCCTGCGCGCCGCCCTGCAGAAGGCCCCGCAGGCCCTCCAGATCATCGACGCCCGCGGGGCCGACGTCGCGGAGGGCAAGAAGAAGCTCGGCGACCTGCGCGTCGCGGTGGCCGACGGCTCCCGGGCGGTCGTGCTCGTCGATTCCCTCATCCAGAGCCTGGCCGGCGTGCACCTCGTGCAGGGCGTGGATGCGGTCGTGCTGGCGGTGCACGTCGGGGACATGGACCTCGAGTCCCTCACCAGCTCGGTGGCGATGATCGGCCCGGACCGCATCCTCGGGTCCTTCACAGCCCCACCCGCCGCGTGAACGGATGGCGCGGTGGCCGCACCAACCCGCCGGGGATAGCGCGCCCGGCCGTGGTATGGATCTGTCGGCGCGAGGCGCGCAGGCCGTGCGCGCCGGCAGCGGGCGATGGCTCCCGCGGGAGGATCTGTGAACGTTCGGAAGAGCATGGCTTCGCTGGCGTGGGCGGTCGCCCTGCTGGCCCCGACCGCGGGCTGCAAGACCACCGGTGAATACGTCTGGGCCGACACCCTTCCGCCCGCCCCTCCGCAGAGCTCGAAGGAGTACGTGATCCAGGTGGGGGACACCATCAGCATCCGGGTCTGGAACCAGGATTCGATCTCCGCCCGCCCCAAGGTCCGGCCCGACGGCAGGGTCTCCCTGCCCTTCGTGAACGACGTCGACGCGGCCGGCTCCACCCCCACCGAGCTCGCCGCCCGCATCCAGGCGAAGCTGAAGGAGTTCATCGTCAACCCGGTGGTGACGGTCTCCCTGGAGGAGCCACGCCCCGTGATCGTGGCGGTGCTCGGCGAGGTCACCCGCCCCGGCAACTACCAGCTCGAGGCCAACGCGGGCGTCCTCCAGGCGCTCGCCATCGCCGGCGGTCCCACGGCCTTCGCCGACCGCGACCGGATCATGGTGCTGAGGCAGAAGCCGGACGGCAGCAACTCTCTCCGGATCCGCTTCAAGTACTCGCAGCTCACGCAGCTCGAGGGCCGCGCCGCGAATTTCCGCCTGCAGGGCGGCGACGTGGTCGTGGTCGAGTAGCCCTTGCTGGCGCACGCCGCCGCCGCCCTGCTCGCGCTGTCCCTCGGGCAGGCCGTGGGGTCGCGGGGACGCCCCGATCTGCCTCCCGTTGTGCCCCAGGGGACGCAGTCGCCGGTCACCCCGGGGACGCCCGTGGAGGCCCCGCCGCCGGCTCCCGCGGTGGGCCCGTCGGCCGGGACGAACAACGACCTCGCCGGGCCCGCCGGCGTTCCGTTCATGCCGACGGTGGGCCGCCCCGCCGAGGACCTGCGCGGCGTCTTCCTCGACGCTGCGCTCCTCACGCAGGTGCGCACCCGGAGCCTGAACGAGTCGGGCGGGTCGACCACGTGGGGAACCGACCTCGAGGTGACGCCCGGCCTGGCGCTCGAGGTGAACACCGCCGACCTCTCCCTGTCCGTGGGGTATGCCCCCCGGTTCACCGTGCCCTTCGAGTCGGGCGGGCTCCAGCTCGCCATCCTCAGCCGGGCCACCCTCCGCGCCGACTGGCGCGTCGACCCGCTCTGGCTGGTCCAGGCCCTCGGCGTGTTCGTGTTCGGCGACTACTCCCAGCTCGTCCCGGCCTCCACTCCCGGTGGAGCCGGCCCGGTGCCCCCGGTCATCAACCCGGTCCGCTCCTTCCAGACCTATCCCTACGTGGGGATCGACACGCTGCTCCGGGTGGAGGGCACCCTCTCCCCGCGCGCCCGGCTCCGGCTGCAGGGCGGGTACTTCGACGTGGGCGGCACCGGCGCCGTCGGGCAGGCCAACCAGCCGCGCGCCTGGGGTCCGCAGGGCGAGGCGGCGTTCTCCTGGGATCTCTCGCCGCGCGCCTCGCTCGTCACGACCGTCGGCGCCCAGGACTGGATAATGTCGAACCAGGTCTTCGTCGTGATCGCCACCGCCACGGAGAGCTGGCGCCAGGTCTGGACGCCGGAGCTCGAGACCACCTTCGGCGTCGGCGCCGGGTACTCGAACCGGGAGGTGGAGAGCGCCACGGCCGCAGGAAAGGTCGTCCCCGTCGCCAAGGGCTCGCTCGTCTACCAGACAACCTCGCGGCAGCCGCTGCGCCTCGGGGTGGACGTGGCGTTGGCCCCATACTTCGACACCTACGTCCAGATGCCGTACCAGCGGGTCACCCTCACCGCCCTGCTCGACTGGCGACCCTCCGACGCATGGGGCGTGGGCGCCTCCTTCGCGGGCGCGCTCGCCCCCTACACGGTGCGGGCGCCGGAGTCGTACGCCACCACCGGCGTCTCGGCGAGCTATGCCCCCCTGCCCTTCCTGATCCTCACGCTCGGCGGCTTCCTGCAGTCGCAGTTCCAGGGCACGGACTTCTCGGTCGTGAACTTCCAGCAGTGGACCGGGTACGTCTCGATCGCCCTGCGCGACAGGTTCCAGTTCTAGTTCTGACGCCCCTTGGGGGGAATTCCGGGACGCTCTCACCTCGCCGATCGGGCCCCACTTGTAGCTGGATTCGGAGCCCTTCGCGTCCCAATTGAGCACGAAGAACGTATGCTTAGCGATGTTCTTGGGCTTATTGTGGAGTAATTTCATCCATTTAAACCACTCTTGCCCCTTTGTCCCTACTCCCGCGTACATGCGCCACGGGACATTCAATCCCCGTCCGATGGGGTTACCTACCGTTGTCCACATCGGTCGGGGGGCTGACCAGATCATGAGAAACAGAGTCGTCGAAGGAACCGTCCGTCTTCTTGACATCCTGTGCGTGCTGGCAGCCGTGCCGGCGGCGTACTTCCTGCGCGACTTCCTGCCGGTGCAGAACCGTGGGCCGCTCGTCCCGCTCGACGAGTACTGGCCGTTCGTGGTCTTCACGCTCTTCCTCTGGCTCGCCTGCACCTGGTTCTTCTCCGTCTACCAGAGCTATCGCACGCGCTCGGCCTGGCCCGAGATCGCCCGGATCGCGAAGGCGCTGACCGCCGTCGCCGTCATCCACATGGCGGCCATCTTCTTCCTGCGGCTCCACGAGGACGTTTCCCGGCTCTTCTTCGGCACCTACTTCGCCGTCGCCTTCGGCCTGCTCGTCGCGAACCGCATCGTGCTGCGGCAGTTCGCACGCACGGTCCGCCGCAAAGGCATGAACACCCGCGTCTTCGCGGTGGTCGGCTCGGGCGAGCTGGCCCGTGAGGTCGTGCACACCGTCGAGGAGCATCCGGACTGGGGCATGCAGTTCGCCGGGCACATCGTCGAGGACGACGTCCGCGACCCGCCCTCCCGGGAGCACCTGCTCGGCCGCGTCTCGCAGCTCGGCCAGATCCTCGACGACAACGTCATCGACGAGGTCATATTCGCCGTTCCGCGCGAGCGGCTCTCCGAGGTGGAGGCTGCCTTCCGGCTCTGCCAGGAGCAGGGCGCAAACGCCCGGGTCTGCCTCGACCTCTTCGACGCCGGCACCGGCCACGTCTCGCTCGGCGAGATGGACGGACTGCCGATGCTCTCCTTCTCGCGCGCCCCGACCGACGAGTTCGCGCTTCTCCTCAAGCGGGGCTTCGACGTGCTGTCGAGCGCCGTGGCGGTCCTCCTGCTCTCGCCGGTGCTGGTCGGCGCGGCCGTCGCCGTGAAGCTCGACTCACCGGGGCCGATCTTCTTCCGCCAGGTCCGGGTCGGGAAGAACGGCCGCCCCTTCAAGATGCTCAAGTTCCGCAGCATGCACGTCGACGCCGAGGCCCGCCTCGAGTCGCTGCGCTCTCTCAACGAGGCGTCCGGGCCGGTGTTCAAGATGAAGAACGACCCGCGCGTCACCCGGGTGGGCCGATTCATGCGCCGCACCTCCATCGACGAGCTGCCCCAGTTCCTGAACGTGCTGACGGGCGAGATGAGCATCGTCGGCCCGCGCCCGCCGGTGCCGAGCGAGGTCCGCCAGTACCAGCGCTGGCAGCGGCGCCGCCTCAGCGTGAAGCCGGGCATCACCTGCACCTGGCAGGTGAGCGGCCGGTCCAACATCTCCTTCGATCAGTGGATGGAGCTCGACCTGGAGTACATCGACCACTGGTCGCTCTGGCGCGACATCCAGATCTGCTTCCAGACCATCCCGGCCGTGCTGACCTCGCGCGGGGCGCACTAGGGGCGGGCGGGAGCCGGGCCGGGCCGGTGTCCGACCCGGGTGATAGGAAAGGGCCTCCCCTGCGAATGCAGGCGGAGGCCCTTCTTCCTTGAGCATCGACCCCGCCACCTTCTCCGTCGCTCTTCTCGCCGGCCTCGTCGCCGGGTCGGCGCTCGCCTGGGCCGTGGCCCGGCAGCGGACCCGGGCCGAGGTCGAGGCCGCCGTCTCCCGGGGCCTCGCCGAGCGGGCCCCGCTGGAGGCGATGGTGGCGGAGCGCGGGCGGCGCATCGACGACCTGGAGC
>JBAVCR010000032.1:0-4003 GCA_049586815.1 Anaeromyxobacteraceae bacterium | reverse complement strand
GCCGCACGTCGACCTCGGCGAGGAGCGCGAGGCGCGAGGCCGCGTCCTCCACGAGGGCGGCGGCGACCGCGTCGGCCATCCGCCCGGGAACCCGCATGCGGGCCACCGCCTCGGCGAGGTCGCGCGTGCCGCTGTCCGCCTCGGAGCGGCGCGCCAGCTCGAGCACGCATCGCTCGAGCGTCGAGACCTCGGCCGAGAGCGCGGCCGGTCCGGCCGGCGGGTAGACGTCGTCCAGGACCTCCACCCGGAACTCGCGGTAGGGGTGGCCCGTCCCGGTGAGCTCCTCGAGCAGGCGGACGCGGGAGATCCCGCGGAGGAGGACGTTGAAGCGCCCGTCCGGGAGCCGCTCGTCTGCCTCGATGAACCCGGCGCCCGCGACCGGGAACAGCGGGGCGCGGGAGAGGTGGCCCCCGGCCGGGTCGCGCAGCGTGGCCACCGCGAGCAGCCGGTCGCCGCCGAGGGCGGCCTCGGTCATGGCCCGGTAGCGCGGCTCGAAGACGTGGAACGGCGCCGGCGTGCCCGGGAAGACCACCACCTCGGGCAGCGGGAAGACCTTGACTGCGCCGGTGGACCCGCCGAGGAGCGCACGGAGGCTCTCCGCGGCGGGATGGCCGGCGCGCTCGCTCATTCGGCCGTGACCGACTCGATGCGCATCCCGTAGAACGACCGGTAGACGAAGACCAGCGCCACGGCGAAGAAGATCACGAAGAGGCCGATGCGGAGCCCGCCCTGGCCCGCGCCCGTCATCTTGAGCGCCAGCTCGACGGCGAGGAGCCCGAAGAGCGTGGTGAACTTGATGACCGGGTTCATGGCCACCGAGGACGTGTCCTTGAACGGGTCGCCGACGGTGTCGCCGACCACGCAGGCGTCGTGCAGCGGCGTGCCCTTGGCCTTCAGCTCGACCTCGACCACCTTCTTCGCGTTGTCCCAGGCGCCGCCGGCGTTGGCCATGAAGAGGGCCTGGAAGAGGCCGAAGAAGGCGATGGAGATGAGGTAGCCGATGAAGAAGTACTCGTTCAGGAAGGCGAAGGCGAGGGTGGCGAAGAAGACCACCATGAAGATGTTCCACATGCCCTTCTGGGCGTAGACCGTGCAGATCTCCACGACCTTCTTCGAGTCCTCGACGGAGGCCTTCTCGACCCCCTCGAGCTTGATGTTCTTCTTGATGAACTCGACGGCGCGGTAGGCGCCGGTGGAGACGGCCTGCGTGGAGGCGCCGGAGAACCAGTAGATGACGGCGCCGCCGAGGAGGAGCCCGAGCAGGAACATGGGCTCGAGGATGGAGAAGTGGCGCCCCACCTGGTCGAGGAGCGCGGAGAGGGCGGCGGGGCTGTTCACCTGCGAGGCGGCCTCGCCGGCATTCTGCTTCGCGATGCCCACGATGATCGGGAAGATCATGGTGGTGGCGCCCACCACGGCGGTGCCGATGAGCACCGGCTTGGCGGTGGCCTTGAAGGTGTTGCCGGCTCCGTCGTTCTCCTCGAGGAACTCCTTGCCCTTCTCGAAGTCGGGCGTGAAGCCGAAGTCCTTCTTCACCTCCGCCTTCACGTTCGGGACGTTCTCGATGAGGGAGAGCTCGTAGACCGACTGGGCGTTGTCGGTGACCGGGCCGTAGGAGTCGACGGCGATGGTGACCGGTCCCATTCCCAGGAAGCCGAAGGCGACGAGGCCGAAGGCGAACACCGCCGGCGCCGCCATGATGGCGCTGAAGCCGGTGGTGGTGGAGACGCCGTAGGCGATGCCCATCAGGATGGCGATGACGAGCCCCATCCAGAAGGCGGAGAAGTTTCCGGCGGTGAGGCCGGCCAGCACGTTCAGCGAGGCCCCGCCCTCCTTGGAGGCCGTCACCACCTCGCGCACGTGGCGGGAGTTGGTGGAGGTGAAGACCTTGATCATCTCCGGGATGATGGCGCCGGCCAGCGTGCCGCAGGTGATGATGGCCGAGAGCTTCCACCAGAGCGTGGTGTCGCCGTTCAGGCTGGGGATGAGCAGGTAGGAGACGACGAAGGTCAGGATCACCGAGACGATGGAGGTGAGCCACACCAGCATGGTGAGCGGCGCCTCGAAGTCCATCTTGTCGGCGTTCGCGTACTTGGCCTTGGCCATGGCCTCGTTGATCCAGTACGAGACCACCGACGCGATCACCATCATGATGCGCATGGCGAAGATCCAGACGAGCAGCTGGGTCTGGATGGACTGGGGCGCGACCGCGAGCAGGATGAAGGTGATGAGCGCCACTCCGGTGACGCCGTAGGTCTCGAAGCCGTCGGCCGACGGGCCGACCGAGTCGCCGGCGTTGTCGCCCGTGCAGTCGGCGATCACGCCCGGGTTGCGCGCGTCGTCCTCCTTGATCTTGAAGACGATCTTCATGAGGTCGGAGCCGATGTCGGCGATCTTGGTGAAGATGCCGCCGGCGATGCGCAGCGCCGAGGCGCCGAGCGACTCGCCGATGGCGAAGCCGATGAAGCAGGCGCCGGCGATGTCCCCCATGAAGAGGAGGATGAAGAGCATGATGAGCAGCTCGACGCTGATGAGCATCGTGCCGATCGACATGCCGGCCTGGAGCGGGATGGCGTAGGTGGGGAAGGGCTTGCCGCGGAGGCTCGCGAAGGCGGTGCGGCTGTTCGCGTAGGTGTTGACGCGGATGCCGAACCAGGCCACGCCGGAGGAGCCGATGATGCCGATCAGGCTGAAGATCAGGATGATGGCGACCTTGCCCGGCCCGAAGCCCTCGGAGAGCACCCCGAAGTAGACGACGATGATGACCGCGATGAAGGCCCAGAGGATGCCGATGAACTTGAACTGGGTGAGCAGGTAGGTCTTCGCGGTCTCGTAGATGAGCTCCGAGACCTCGAGCATCGACCGGTGCACCGGGAGGTTCTTCAGGCGCTTCGAGATGGAGAGGCCGAACACGAGGCCGGCCACGGAGACGATGATCCCGAGCGCGAGCAGGGTCCACCCGCTGATGGCGCCGTTCAGGAACCTCTCGGCGCGGAGGTCCGGAAGGGCGAGGTTGGCCTCTCCACCACCTCCGTGGGGAGCAGCGGCGAGCGCGAGCGACGTGAGCGTGGCGGACAGGTTCATGGCGGGAACTCGAAGCCTCCAGAATGTGCGGAAACCCCCCGAAACCCCTCGGGAGGGCGCGCATACTACTGAACCGGTCCCCCTCTCGCAAGGCGGCGGTTGCCGGGCCCGCCGGGCGCGGTGTACGGTCCCCGGTCCGTGCTTCCCTACCCCTTCGCCCCCTTCCGGATCCGCCCGGGGGACGCCCTTCCCGAGGCCGAGGCGCTGGCCGCCCGGACGATGGGGGCGCCGCTCGTCGTCGACCCGTCGGAGGCCTCGTCGGCCCGCCTCGCCCCGGCGGCGCTCGCCCGGGTCCCGGCCGGCCACGCCGCCGATCAGCAGGAGGCCTGCCGGGGGTCGGATGGGCGGGCCTCCGGGACCACGGGCCACGAGCGGGCCTGCCTCCACAGCGCCCCCCACCGGGCCCGGATCGTGGCCACCTGCCGGGCCCACCTCGAGGCCGGCTACGCCGGGGTGGTCCTCGACCGCCCCGACCTGGCCCTCGGCCTGGGGCTCTTCGGGGCCGGCTTCTCGGAAGCCTGCCAGGCCGCCTTCCAGGCCGAGCTCCGCCGGGAGTACGGCGATCAGCTCGAGCCCTTCGACTTCCGGCGCATCGTCGCCGACGAGCTCGCCTCCGCCCCGGGCGCGGTGAGCTTCCGCAACCTCCACTTCGGGCGGGATTTCTGGAAGTTCCGGCTCGACTCCCTGCCCGACGCGGTGGCGGCCTACGTGCTCCCGCTGCGCGACGCGGCCCGCGCGGCCGGTCGTCCCTTCTTCGTGGTGGGGCGGTTCGAGCACGTGGGTCCGGCCCAGTTCCAGGCCGCCCGCCTGCTCGACGCCGCGGTCCTGCCGCTCTCCCCCCTCCCCCATCACACCGGGGCCGCCGAGGCCCGCCTGTGGAGGGCCGCGGTGGGCCGGCGCCCGGTGGCCGCCCAGCTCC
>JBAVCR010000031.1:0-6188 GCA_049586815.1 Anaeromyxobacteraceae bacterium | reverse complement strand
GCGCACCGGTCGCGGTGGAGTGCGCGCCGCCGCCCGCGCTCCGGACGGCTCAGTGGCCGAGCGAGGGCGCCATCCGGTAGGCCTGCCGGAAGAGCTCGAGCGGCACCTCGGTGGTCCAGAAGCCGGTCGCCACCGCCACCCCCCAGAAGGCGAGCATGGTGCCGACGCCGAGGGCGGGCACGAGCCAGGGCGAGACCCGCCTCGAGCGGCTCACCCCCAGGCAAGAGGGCACGGTGCCCACCGCCACGCAGGAGAGGCACCCGGTGCACTCGGGGGACCGCACCACCGCGCGGTGCTGCACCGGGATGTCCACCGGGCAGGCGCGCGTGCAGGCCCCGCAGTCGGTGCAGGCGGCGGTGTCGCGCACGATGCGGAGCGGCGAGCCCCAGCTCGCGAGCCCGAGCAGCGCGCCGTAGGGGCAGCCCCAGCGGCACCAGGCGTTCTTCACCACGAGCGAAAGGAGCACGAGCCCGAGGAGGATGACGCCGGCCGTGGAGGAGAGGTCGAGGAAGAAGTGCAGCATCTTCGCGTCGGCCGCGACGTTGTAGGGGGAGCGGAGGAAGCCGTCGAGGGCCTCGAGCGGCATCTGCCAGAGGATGGCCCAGGCGAAGAAGGCGAGCAGCAGGTACTTCACCGACGAGAGCGCGAGGTCGAGCCAGCGGGGGACGGCGGGCCAGCGGCGCCGCCAGAGGAGCTTCCCGCCCAGCCACTCCAGGCCGCGGGAGAGGGTGCCCACCGGGCAGATCCAGCCGCAGAAGGCCTTGCGCGCGAGGAGCGCTCCCACGATGGCTGCCGCCAGGATGGTGAGGCCGGCGGGGTGGACCGGGTCCCAGTAGCCGGTGAGCAGGAAGCGCTTCAGCCCCACGAGCGCGCTGATGGGGAGGAAGGACTCCACCGAGGGCGGACGGGAGGCGGTCACCGGGCCCGGGCCGACGGCCTGCGCGTGGAAACGGACGAATTCCCAGCCGACGAGGAGCAGGAAGGCGAGGTACGCCCCCTGCACGCCCCACCGGACGGCGGGGATCGCCCGGTAGGGATTCCGCCACCGCGGGCGCTTCGCCGGCGGGGCGTCGCCGATCTGGATGAGCTCGGACATGGCGGCGAAGGGTACAACGCTTTCGCCCGTACAGGCCTTCCCGGGCGCCCCGCGCGCCCTTCACGCCGGCGGCGCGCCCTGCTTCACCGAGCGGGTGGCGAGGAAGGCGGGCAGGATCCGGTCGAGCGGCTCCGCGCCGCCCCAGCCGTCCTCGAAGAGCCCGGTGAGGAGGAGCCCGGCGTCGAGCTGCCCGCCGAGGAGGTCCGCGAGGGAGTGGCCGAACTCGAGCGGCTTTCCCGGTCCGACGAGTCGCTCCCGCTCCTCCGCGGAGATGCTCGTCAGGTCGGAGTACGGGATGCGGTGGCGGAGGACGAACTCCCCCTTCTCCACCCGCGCCGCGTCGAGCGCGAAGAGCACCGGGTTCGCGACGCCGGCGAGGAGCGCCCCGCCCGGGCGGAGGACCCGCGCGACCTCGCGCCACACCGTCCGGACGTCGGGCACGAAGACCGTCGAGCACGGGTTCACGACGAGGTCGAAGGAGGCGTCGCCGAAGTCGCGGAGGTCGGCCATGTCGCCCAGCACGGTCTCGAGGTCGAGCCCCTCCCGCTCGGCCACGGCCCGGTCCTGCGCGAGCTGGGCCGGGGAGGCGTCGAGGACCGTCACCCGCGCCCCGGCCGCCGCGAGCACCGGCCCCTGCTGGCCGCCGCCGGAGGCGAGCGCGAGCACGCGCCTTTCCCGCACGTCGCCCGTCCACTCCGCCGGGACGGGCCGGGTCGGGGTGAGCACGATCGACCAGTCGCCCCTGCGGGCCCGCGCGATGACCTCGGGGCCGACCGGGACGGTCCAGCGGTTGCCTCTCGCGACCTCGCGGTCCCAGGCCTCGCGGTTGTGTCGAAGCACGTCCATCGGTTCCTCCGCCCTGGCCCGGGAGTTATATGGACGCGACCCCATGGATTCCTCCCCGTCCGACCTCGCCCGCCAGGTCGACCTCGCCCAGTCGCTCCTCGACACACCGGCCGCGGCGCAGGCCACGCGCCTCGAGCGGGCCTTCGCGGCGACCTGCCGATCGATCGCGCTCGCCATGGCGCGGCTCGACCCCGCCTGCGGGGCCGGGGCGCTCGACCTTCCGGCCGGCGTGGCGGTCTTCGCCGGGCAGGGAAGCCCGCTCACGCAGGCGCTCGCGCTCGGCATCGGCGGGCCCGTGACCGACGTCGACCTCGACCGGATCGAGTCCTTCCTCGTGCCGGGCGGACCGGGCGCGCCGCAGGTCGAGCTCTGTCCGTTCGCCCATCCGACCGCCGCCGTGCTGCTCGCCGCCCGGGGCTACCGCATCGTCGAGTGGCAGCTCGCCTGGACGCGGGTCGCGCCGACGGATCCGGTGGGACGGGCCGAGCCGCCGCCCCCGGGCGTGGAGGTGCGCCGCGTCCGCCGCGGCGAGGAAGACGCCTGCCTCCGGGCGATCCTGTCCGGTTTCCTCGAGAGCGAGGAGGTTCCCGACGACGCGCTCGCGCTCATGCGCCCGGGCGCCTTCGCCGGGGGGCACGAGCTCTGGATGGCTCTCGTGGACGGCGAGCCGGCGGGCGGCGCGACGCTCTCCTGGGCGGACGGCATCGCCTTCGTGAACGGGTGCGGAGTGCGGCCGCGCCTGCGTCGCCGCGGCGCCCAGGGCGCGCTCATCCGGGCCCGGCTGGATCGGGCCCGGGAGCTCGGCTGTGGCGTGGTCGCCTCCACCACCCAGCCCGGCACGCCGTCGCGCCGGAACATGGAGCGGAACGGCTTCCACGTCGCCTACCCGAAGCTCGTGCTCGTCGGGCCACCCCGCGGGGGCTGACCCGCGCCGCCTCACTTCCCCGGCATGGCGAGCCGGCGGGTGCCGGGGGGCAGGGCGATCTCGAAGCGCGCGTCGGCGATGCCCACGTTGCGCCGGATGTCCTCGAAGGCGATGTCGTTCCGGTTGCCCTGGCCGTCCACCACGACGGTGCGGGTCACCTCGCCGTCCGGACCCACGGTGAGCGTCACCGTCTCCACGCGCGGGTCGGGCTTCCGCGGGCGGAGCACGAGCGTGCCTCCCTCGCCGGCGGCGAGCTGGAACTCCTTCTCCAGGCTCCCCGTGCCGAGGAGGAAGGTGACCGCCGCGCTCATGGCCGTGGCGTCGAAGCGCTCGTCCACGTAGGCCTGGTTCGCCTCCGGCTCCCACTGCACGAGCCGCGACCCGTTCACGGCGATGGTCTTCGTGGTGGGCGACTCGTAGTCCCAGCGCATCTTCCCGGGCTTCTTCACCTCGAGGGCCCCCTTCGACACCTGCTTCCGCCCCAGGGCGGCGTAGGTGTAGGTCTGGACGAAGCGGGCCCGGAGGTCGCGGGTGGACTCGTAGAAGGCCTGGACCTTGCGGGCGAGCGCGGTGGCGTCGACGGGCGGCGCCCCGGCGGGGGCGGCGGCGACGAGAAGGGCGAGCGACGCGGCGATCGGGAGCATGGATGGTTTATACAAGGAGGCCTCCCCGCGGACGACCACTGGAGGGACGATGGCCACCCTGGAATTCTTCTACGACTTCGTGAGCCCGTACTCGTACCTGGCCTCCACCCGCGTGGAGGCGGAGGTGGCCCGGGTCGGCGGTGCGGTGCGGTTCCGCCCGTTCCTGCTCGGCGGCGTCTTCAACGCCACCGGCAACAAGGCTCCCATCGAGAACCCGGCGAAGGCGCTCCACCTGGCCACCGACCTCGGTCGCTGGGCGCGGCGGCTCGGCGTCCCGTTCGCCTGGCCGGCGAGGTTCCCCGTCCTCACCGTGCTGCCGCTTCGGGCCGCCTTCGCCGCCGAGAAGAAGGGCCAGCTCGTGCCCTACACCCACGCCATGTTCCGGGCCTACTGGGTCGACGGGCTCGACCTCTCCGACGCCGCCGTGGTGACGGAGGTGGCCACCCGGGCGGGGCTCGACGGCGCGGCCCTCGTCGCCGAGGCCCCGGCCTACAAGGATGCGCTGAAGGTCCAGACCCAGGAGGCCATCGACCGCGGAGCCTTCGGCGCGCCCACCTTCTTCGTCGGTCGGGAGATGTTCATCGGCAACGACAGGCTCGACTTCGCGATCGAGGCCCTCACCGCTTGACCCCGGGGGGGGTTCGGGCGATCCTCCGCCGCCTCATGCAGCGCCGCACCCTCCTCTCCCTCGCGCTCTGCGTCGCCGTCGCGCTCGTCGCCGCCGGCTGCTCCAACCCTTGCCAGGACCTGGGCGACCGCATCTGCAACTGCGAGTCGGAGGGGCAGATCCGGAACAACTGCAAGACCAACGTGAAGTCGCGCGTGCGGGCGTCCTCCCCCGGGACGAACGAGAACGACCTCTGCTCGGCGCTCCTCGACACGTGCCCGGATCCCAACGGCGACGTGAACACCTGCGCGTACATCCTGAACACCTGCCCGGGCAAGGTGTCCTGCGGCCTCGCCATCCCGGCCCCGGGCGGCGGCGACGGGTGCACCACCGTCGAGACGCCGCTGCCCACGCTGACCTCCTCCCCCGACCAGGGCTAGGCGGAAGCGCGGGGCGGGGCGTCCTGCCTCACCCGAAGTGCCCGGCGATGCGCTCCCCGCAGCCGGGGCAGGCGCCGTCCCGGCCCAGGTGGTTCTCCCGCACCGCGTTCCAGTCGCGCACCACGAGCGGCTCCCGGCAGCGCGGGCACCAGGTCGTCTGTCCCTCCACGTCGTGGACGTTGCCGGTGTAGACGTGGCGCAGGCCGACCTCGCGGGCGATGCGGCGCGCCCGGGTGAGCGTGGCCGGAGGCGTCCGCGGCCGGTCGGTCATCTTCCACGCCGGGTGGAAGGCGGAGAAGTGGAGCGGCACGTCGGGCCCGAGGTTCTCGCCCATCCACGTGGCGAGTCGCCGCGTCTCCGCGGGATCGTCGTTCAGGCCGGGGACGAGGAGGTTCGTCACCTCGAGCCAGGTCCGGCCCTGGCGGGCGAGCCCGGAGAGGGTCTCCAGCACCGGGGCGAGGTGGGACAGCGTGACCTTCGCGTAGAACTCCTCGGTGAAGGCCTTCAGGTCGACGTTGGCGGCGTCCATGGCGGAGAAGAACTCCTCGCGGGCGCCCTCCTCGATGAAGCCATTCGTCACCGCCACGGTGCGGATGCCGCGGCGCCGCGCCACGCGGGCCACGTCGATGGCCCACTCCGCCCAGACGATCGGGTCGTTGTAGGTGAAGGCGATGGCCGGCGCGCCGGACGACTCCGCCAGCTCGACGACCTGCTCCGGCGTGCACGCCATCATCTCGCGCCCCTCGGCGCGCGCCCTCGACGTGCTCCAGTTCTGGCAGAACCGGCAGCCGAGATTGCAGCCCACCGTGCCGAAGGAGAGGATCCCGGTGCCGGGGTGGAAGTGGTAGAGCGGCTTCTTCTCCACCGGGTCCATGGCGAAGCCGGTGCTCCGCCCCCATGCGGTGGACACCATGGCGCCGTCCCGGTTCTCCCGAACGACGCAGAAGCCGGCCTGCCCGTCGGCGAGCCGGCACTCCCTCGGACAGAGCGTGCAGCGGAGGCGGCCGTCCTCCTCCCGCTCGAAGAAGCGCGCGGGGTGGGCGGGGGCGCGGGCCGCCGTCTCAGCGTGGATAGACATCCTTCAGGTATTGTAGGTCCGTGGAGCGCCGGGGGAGCGACCCCTCCCATGCGGTCCACGCCGCGAGGTCGGCCCTCTGGAGGACGATCCCGAACCGGTGCACCTCGAAGGAGGTGGCCGCGGTCGGGCCGCGCGCCCGGAAGAGGCGTTTCTCCTCGGGAATCCCGCCGATCGTCAGGAACGGCTCCCCGGAACGGGGGTGCTCGTCCCAGAGGTCGAGCTGGGAGGGTCGCTCGGAGGCCGGGCCGATCCGGGTGAAGCCGCCGTAATAGGCGAGCTGCGCCGCCTCCTGGTAGGTGCCCGGGTAGAGGAACGGGTCCGGGGCGTCGCAGCCGGGCGGGGAGCCGATCGCGGCGCAGGCCCGCCCCGCCGCCGCGCGGGCCTGCAGGGCGAAGTCCCTCCAGCCGCGGAAGCGCTTCACCACCTCGGAGTCGGGGGGGATGAGGCGGGGGTTGCGGACCTCGAGGCCGAACCCGACCGCGAAGATCATGCCGAGGCCCACGGTCGCGGCGAGGAGCCCCTGCCCCCAGGCCGGCCGGAGCGCCACGAGCC
>JBAVCR010000030.1:0-6363 GCA_049586815.1 Anaeromyxobacteraceae bacterium | reverse complement strand
GGTGGTCCGGGAGTTCGTCGGGCACGGCATCGGCCGGAAGCTCCACGAGCCCCCGCAGGTGCCCAACTTCGGCGACCCGGGGACGGGCGCCTGGCTCCGGCCGGGCCTCGTGCTCGCCATCGAGCCCATGGTGAACGCGGGCGGCCCCGGCATCCGGACCCTCGAGGACGGATGGACCGCGGTGACCGAGGACGGGAGCCTTTCCGCGCACTTCGAGCACACCGTGGCCGTCACCGAGGCGGGTCCCGAGGTCCTCACCCGGGCGGGGACGTGAGGGGATGCCGATTTTGGTGCATGCGCCGCTTGCAAGCCGGAAAATCGCATGTTATAGGGCGCCCTTCGCATCGGCCCGATGTGTCGGGCCAGGGTGCGCCAGGAGTCCAGTTGGTTCGTGGGGGAAGGGCAGTGCCCCCGTACGTCCCGCCAGCAGGCACGGCGGGGCTTTTCGTCTCGTGACAGAACTTTTCGGTCGGGTGAACAGGTCATGAAGGTCCGCGCGTCGGTGAAGAAGATCTGCGACAAGTGCAAGGTCGTGAAGCGCAAGGGTGTCGTGCGGATCATCTGCGCCGCCAACCCCCGCCACAAGCAGCGCCAGGGCTAGCCCAGGGCTAGACCCGGAGAACCGGAGACAGAGGAATGGCTCGCATCGCCGGCGTCGATCTCCCCGCAGAGAAGCGCGTCGAGATCTCGCTGCAGTACATCTACGGGATTGGCAAGGCCACCGCGAAGAAGATCATCGAGCGCGCCGGGATCGACCCGGTCACGCGCACGAAGGACCTGGACGACGATCAGGTCCGCAAGATCCGCGAGGCCATCGAGGCCGTGACCCAGGTCGAGGGCGACCTGCGTCGTGAGACCTCCATGAACATCAAGCGCCTCATGGACCTGGGCTGCTACCGCGGGCTCCGGCACCGCAAGGGCCTTCCCGTCCGTGGCCAGCGCACCCACACGAACGCCCGGACCCGCAAGGGCCCGAAGCGCGGCCTGGTTCGCAAGCCGGCCGCCGCGGCGCCTGCCCCCCGCTAGCCGCGGGCCTGAATTCGAAGAGAACGGAGAGCGAGAGTGGCTGACGAGAAGCAGGCCGAGAAGGCCGAGAAGCCGGTGAAGAAGGCGGAGGCGGCCCCCGCGAAGGCGGAGGAGAGCACGCCGGCCGTCCCCAACCTGACCGGCATCGAGCCGGTGACCGCGTCGCCCGTGACCCCGAAGAAGGGGAAGAAGCGGGTCAAGAAGAACGTGGCCAACGGCGTGGTGCACATCAACTCCACGTTCAACAACACGATGATCACCATCACCGACCCGGTGGGGAACGTCCTCTCCTGGTCGTCGGCCGGCGCGCGCGGCTTCAAGGGCTCGCGCAAGTCCACGCCGTTCGCCGCCCAGGTGGCGGCGGGCGACGCGGCCGCGAAGGCCATGGAGCACGGCCTCAAGGCGGTCGTGGTCATGGTCAAGGGCCCGGGCGCGGGCCGCGAGTCGGCGCTCCGCGCCATCGCTTCGGCGGGGCTCAAGATCTCGCTCATCAAGGACGTGACGCCCATCCCGCACAACGGCACCCGGCCCCCCAAGCGCCGGCGCGTCTGAGACGGACAGGAGACGAACACAGTGGCTCGTTACACGGAAAGCGTCTGCCGGCTCTGCCGCCGCGAGAACCTCAAGATGTACCTGAAGGGCGACCGTTGCTACACGGACAAGTGCGCCATCGAGCGCCGTCCGTACCCGCCCGGACAGCACGGCCAGGGTCGAATCAAGTTCAGTGAGTACGGCGTGCAGCTGCGCGAGAAGCAGAAGGTGAAGCGCATGTACGGCCTGCTCGAGTCCGGCTTCCGGCACGCCTTCGCGGGCGCCGCCGCGGCCAAGGGCCGCACCGGCGAGAACCTGCTCCGCGGGCTCGAGCTCCGGCTCGACAACGCGGTGTTCCGCCTCGGCTTCGCCGACAGCCGGAACGAGGCCCGGCAGCTCGTCCAGCACGGGCACTTCCGCGTCAACGGCCGGAAGGTGACCATCCCCTCGTACCAGCTGCGCGCCGGCGACGTCGTGGACGTCCGCGAGCGCAGCAAGAAGGTGGCCCGCATCGCCGAGGCCATCGAGGCGGTGGACCGGCGCGGCGTGCCGGCCTGGCTGGAGCTGGACAAGGCGGGGTTCAAGGGAACGGTGAAGACCACGCCGTCCCGCGAGGACATCACCATGCCCATCCAGGAGCAGCTGATCGTCGAGCTCTACTCGAAGTGAGACGACGGGCGCGGCCTGCCGGCCGCGTCCGACGTGCGAAGCACTCAACACGGAACGTCGCGCGCCCCACGGCGCCCCGACCCCGCCGGGCTGCGGTGGAAGGGGAGGGGGCGGCGGCCAAAGGAGAATGCCCATGGCGGACGCCATCGTCACGAAGAACTGGCGCGATCTGATCAAGCCCCGCGGGCTGGTCGTCGACCAGGAGTCGCTCACCAACACCTACGGGAAGTTCGTCGCCGAGCCGCTCGAGCGCGGGTTCGGCATCACGCTCGGCAACTCGCTGCGCCGCGTGCTCCTCTCGAGCCTGCAGGGCGCTGCCATCACCTCGGTGAAGATCGAGGGGGTGGAGCACGAGTTCATGGCCATCCCCGAGGTCGCCGAGGACGTCACCGACATCATCCTCAACCTCAAGGAGGTCCTGCTCCAGATCCACTCCAACGAGCAGAAGACCATCCGCATCGAGGCCGAGGGCCCGCGCGAGATCAAGGCGGGCGACATCGTCGCCGACGGCCAGGTCGAGGTGCTCAACCCGGGCCACCACGTCCTCACCCTCAGCGAGGGCGGGCGGGTGCGCATGGAGATGACCGCGCGGCGCGGCCGGGGCTACGTCCCCGCCGAGCGCAACAAGGTCCCCGGCCAGCCCATCGGCACCATCCCCATCGACGCGCTCTTCAGCCCCATCCGCAAGGTGAACTACCAGGTCACCAACGCGCGCGTCGGGCAGCAGACCGACTACGACAAGCTCACCCTCGAGGTCTGGACCGACGGCTCCGTCGCCCCGGCCGACGCGGTGGCCTTCTCGGCGAAGATCCTGAAGGAGCAACTCTCCATCTTCATCAACTTCGACGAGACCGAGGAGCCGGCCATCGAGGTGGCGGCCGTCCCCGAGCAGGTCCTGAACGAGAACCTGTTCCGGTCGGTCGACGAGCTCGAGCTCTCCGTCCGCAGCGCGAACTGCCTCCAGAACGCCAACATCAAGACCATCGGCGACCTGGTGCAGAAGACCGAGGCGGAGATGCTGAAGACGAAGAACTTCGGCCGGAAGTCGCTGAAGGAGATCAAGGAGATCCTCGCCGAGATGGGGCTCTCCCTCGGCATGAAGCTCGAGAACTGGCCCCCCAAGACCGCGCCCCAGGCCCCCAAGGCCTAGGCGCCCCACGAACTCTCCGAGGGAGATGCCGAGATGAAGCACCGCGTAGCCGGCCGCCGGCTCGACCGCACCACCGAGCACCGGACGGCGATGTTCCGCAACCAGGTGACGTCGCTCCTGCGCCACGAGCGCATCCTGACCACCACGCCCAAGGCGAAGGAGCTGAAGCGCATCGCCGACAAGGTCATCACGCTCGGCAAGAGCGGCTCGGCGCACGCGCGCCGCATCGCCTTCCGCGACGTGCGCGACGGCGAGATGATCGAGAAGCTGTTCGGGCCGATCGCCGAGCGCTACGCCACGCGGGCGGGCGGGTACACCCGCATCATCCGCAAGGGCAAGCGCCACGGCGACAACGCCGACATGGCGTGGATCGAGCTCGTGGACCGGGCTCCGGCGGCCGTCGAGGAGGACGCCGACGCCAAGGGGGCGAAGGCGCCCAAGGCCGAGAAGAAGGCCGAGAAGAAGTCCGACAAGAAGGCCCCGGCCGCCGAGAAGGCGCCGAAGGCCAAGGCCAAGAAGGCCAAGGGCGAGTAGCCCGAAAGAAGGAGGAATCACCCATGGCGGTTGTCCTGCGCCTCTCCAGGGCGGGCACGCACAAGGCGCCGTTCTACCACGTGGTCGCCACCGACTCGCGCAAGCCGCGGGACGGGCGCTACCTCGAGGACGTCGGCTTGTACGATCCCACCAAGACCCCGGTTCGCCTGCAGCTCAAGGCCGACCGCGTCGAGTACTGGCTCAAGGCCGGCGCCAAGCCGAGCCCCACGGTCGCGAAGCTCATCCGGCTGACCAAGACGGCGGCCCCGAAGGCCTAGCGGCCCCGGGAGAGCGTCCATGCGCGACCTGCTTCTCTGGCTGGCGCGGGAGCTCTGCGAGCACAAGGACGCGGTCCGGGTCGACGCCATCGAGCGCGACCGGGCCGTGGTCCTCGAGCTGGCCGTCGACCCCGACGACCTGGGAAGGGTCATCGGCCGCGGCGGCAAGACCGCCAAGGCCATCCGGACGGTCGTCGACGCCGCTGCGCGGCGCGAGGGCCGGCGGGCCGTGGTCGACATCCTCGACTGATGGCCTGGGTCCGGCTCGGCACGGTGGTCCGGGCCATCGGCCTCGACGGCAAGGTCGGCGTCGCCGGCACGGAAGGTGCGCTCGCGCGGATGGACCGCGTGGCGCTCGGCGGTGAGGACGGCGCAGGTGGCGAGGACCGGAAGGTCCTCGGCGCCGGGAAGCAGGGAAGGGTCTGGTGGCTGCGCCTCGAGGGCGTGGACGACCGGACGGCGGCGGAGGCCCTGCGGGGCCTCGCGGTCTGGGGACGGCGCGAGGAGATGGGAGAGCCCGGCGAGGGCCTCCACTTCTGGGCCGACCTCGAGGGACTGCCGGTGGCCACGGCCGACGGGCGGGACCTGGGCAAGGTGACGGAGCTTTACGTGACCGGGGGCGTGGACGTGCTGGTGGTCCGCGGCCCCGGGGGAGAGCGGCTGATCCCGCTCGCGCCCTGGGTCACGGTGGATCGGAAGCAGGGCCGGGTGGTGGTGGATGCCCCCCCCGGGCTGCTCGAGGACGACGAGGAGGCACGCAGGACGGAGAGGAAACGGACGTGAAGCGGCTCACGGTGGAGATCCTGACCCTCTTCCCCCGGATGTGCGAGGGGTACCTCGCGGAGAGCATCCTCGGGAAGGCGCGGGAAGCCGGACTCCTGGAGACGCGGGTGACGGACATCCGCGAGTATGCCTCCGGGAAGCACCGGGTCACCGACGACGCTCCCTACGGTGGGGGCGGCGGGATGGTGATGAAGCCGGAGCCACTCACCGCCGCCATCGAGGCCGCCCGGGAACGGGTCCCCGGGGCACGGGTGCTGCTCACCAGCCCGCGGGGCGTGCCGCTCTCGCAGCGGCTGGTCGAGGAGCTGGCGGCGTACGGACGTCTCATCATCGTCTGCGGGCGATACGAGGGAGTGGACGAGAGGGTGACGAGTCATGTCGACATGGAGGTCTCCGCGGGAGACTTCGTGCTCACCGGCGGCGAGCTGGCGGCGCTCTGCGTCGTCGATGCCGCGGCGCGCCTCGTCCCCGGGGTGCTCGGAAACGAGACCTCCGCCGACCGCGAGAGCTTCGCGGGAGCCCCCCTCCTGGAGTACCCTCACTACACCCGCCCGCCGGCGTTCCGCGGAGTGGAGGTCCCCGAGGTCCTCCTCTCCGGTGATCACCGGCGCGTGGAGCGGTGGCGCCGGCGCGAGTCGCTCCGGGTCACGCGGGATCGGCGCCCCGACCTGTTCGAGCGCCTGGAGCTGAACGACGAGGACCGCCGGCTCATCGAGGCCGGCGACGACGAGCTGTAAGGGAGAAGCGACGATGCTGCGCAAGGAAATTGCCGCCGTAGAGGCCAAGTATCTCCGCAACGACGTTCCCGTCTTCCGCGCGGGCGACACGGTGCGCGTGCACACGAAGATCAAGGAAGGCGACAAGGAGCGCATCCAGGTCTACGAGGGCGTGGTCATCGCCTCGTCGGGCGGGAGCTCGCGCGCCATGTTCACCGTCCGCAAGATGAGCTACGGCGTCGGCGTGGAGCGCATCTTCCCCGTCCACAGCCCCCGCATCGACCGCATCGAGGTGGTGGGGCGCGGCGAGGTCCGCCGTTCCCGCCTGTACTACCTCCGCGGCCTGCAGGGGAAGGCCGCCCGCGTCCAGCAGGAAGAGGGCACGGGCGGCGGGCAGAAGTCCGCCGAGGCCTGATCCGGCCCTTTCCCGCGGTCCACACGCGGAGTACAGTCCTCCGTCGACGTGCTCCTGCTCGAGATCGCCGCCCAGGGGGTCCGCGCCTTCGCGCCGCAAGGCGGTCGAATCGCGTTCCGGCCGGGCTACAACGTGGTCGCCGGCGACGGCGCGGCCCTGCGCCGCATCGTCGCCGCGCTCCTGTTCCCGGACCGGCCCGTCGACCCCGCGCTGCGCGCGGAGGGGGCCTCGTCCGGAGCCTCCATCCGGGCCGGCCTGACG
>JBAVCR010000029.1:0-2708 GCA_049586815.1 Anaeromyxobacteraceae bacterium | reverse complement strand
GCCAGAGCGTGCCCTGGCAGAGCACCACGCTCGTGCCGCAGGCGAGGCCGGAGCCGGTGTGGCGGACGAGCGCGCCGAGCACGATCTGGAGGTAGACCGCGACGGCGGCGGCGCCGGCGAGGGCGCGAGCTCCGCCCGGGGCCGAGGGGGCGTCGCTCCCCGGCGTGACCGGCGCGAGACGCCAGGTGAGCCACACGAGCAGCGAGAAGAACGCCATCGAGGTGGCGAGGTGGCCGGAGGAGACAACGAGCGGAAGCTGGAGCACCACCGTCAGCGCGCCGAGCGAGGCCTGGAAGAGCACGAGCCCCACGGCGGCGAGCGCCCCGAAGCGAACGGTGGGCTCGCGGCGGCGGCGCCAGACCGTGACGGCGAGCGCGACCGTCAGCACCGAAACCACCAGGGCCACGAGCCGGTGGCCGTGCTCGAAGAGCACGCCGCCCTCCATGGCCGGGAAGAACTGGCCGTAGCAGAGGGGCCAGTCCGGGCAAGCGAGGGAGGAGCCGGTGGCGTGCACCATGCCCCCGATGACGAGGAGCACGAAGGTGGCCGCTGCCGTGGCCCGGGCGAGGCGGTATTCCAGCATGGGTGAACGGTCACTTAAGAGGGGGCCTGATCCAGGTCAAGCCCCGGTAAAGGCCCGCCCTGGCGCCCAGAAATCCCCCGGAAAAGGGTATGGATCTCTCCATGAACCGACCTGCGCTGGCTCTCCTCGCCGCAGCCCTCCTCACCCCCGCCGCCACCCCCGCGGGTGACGTGAAGGGCGTGGTGAGGTTCGAGGGGACTCCCCCCGTCCTCTCTCCCCTCGAGACCACGAAGGAGAAGGCCATCTGCGGGACGTCGGTGCCGGACGAGGCCATCCAGGTCTCGAAGGGCATGCTGAAGAACGTCGTCGTGATGGTGAAGGGGCCCCCTGCACCGGCGCCGGTGAAGGGGGTGCTCGACCAGCAGGGCTGCCGCTTCCTCCCCCACGTCATGGCGCTCCCTTTGGGGAGCACCCTCGAGCTCGTGAACGGCGACGCCACCCTGCACAACGTCCACGGCTACCTGGGGCAGGCCACCGCCTTCAACCTGGCCATGCCTTCGAAGGACGCGAAGGCGTCGCGCCAGCTGAAGAAGCCCGGGCTCGTCGTCGTGAAGTGCGACGTGCACGCCTGGATGAGCGCGTACGTCTGGGTGGTGGACGGTCCGTCCGCGGTCACCAGCGAGGACGGTTCGTTCTCGATCCCGGGAGTGCCGGCGGGCACCTGGGAGGTGACGGCCTGGCACGAGAGGCTGGGAGAGCGGAAGGGGTCGGTCACGGTGCCCGCGAGCGGTCCCGCGACCGTGGACTTCACCTTCGGGAAGTGACCGCCGGCGGGCCGGTCGCGCCTGCTACTCGTCGTCCTCGGCGACCTCCTCGTCGAGCTCGTCGAGCGGGGTCTCCTCGTCGCCCTCGGCGAGCTCGACCTCCGGCTCCGGCTTCCGGGCCGCGGCGCGTGCGCGCTTCTCCGCAGGCGGGGCCTTCAAGGCGGGGCTCTCGCGCTGGTCGGCCCCGCACTTCGGGCAGACCGGGACGGGCTTCTTCATGTCGTAGAACTTCGTGCCGCACTTGAAGCAGGTGTGCTTCGTTCCGAGATCCTTCGGCGCCATCGGTCTCCCCTGTGCCAGCGTGCGCGCCGTTTATCCAAAGTGCCAGGGCAGGTCAAAGGAAAAGGCGAGGCCCCCCGGTGGAGCCTGGGCTATACCTCGCCCTGCATGAACGAGACCGAAAGGCTGGAGCGGCGCCTGCTGCGGGACACGGCGCGCGCCATCGAGGATTTCGACCTCGTCGAGGAGGGCGACAAGATCCTCGTGGCCGTGTCCGGCGGCAAGGACAGCTACGCGCTCCTGCACCTTCTCATGCGGCTCCGGGAGCGGGCTCCCATCCACTTCGACCTCGTCGCGGTGAACCTCGACCAGGGGCACCCGGGCTTCCCGGCCCACCTCCTCGAGGAGCACTTCAGGAAGATCGGCGTGCCCTACCGGATGCTGAAGGAGGACACCCTCACCATCGTGAGGCGCGTCGTGCCGGAGGGGGGCACCTACTGCTCGGCCTGCTCGCGGCTCCGGCGCGGCATCCTCTACAACGCGGCGGTGGAGATGGGCTGCACCAAGATCGCGCTCGGCCACCACCGCGACGACCTCATCGAGACGCTCCTCCTGTCGGCGCTCTACGCGGGACGCCTGAAGACCATGCCGGTCCGCCTCCGCTCCGACGACGGGCGGAACGTGGTGATCCGCCCGCTCGCCTACGCCGCCGAGGAGGACATCGCCGCCTTCTCCGAGGCCATGGCCTTCCCGGTGGTGCCCTGCGGCCTGTGCGGCTCGCAGCCGAACCTCATGCGGAAGCGGGTGAAGGCGCTCCTCGGCGACCTGCAGGCCGAGAACCCCACCGTGAAGGGCAACCTGCTCGCGGCGCTCTCCCGCGTCGTTCCGAGCCACCTCCTCGACCGAGAGTTACAGAAGCGGCTCGGCGAGGCCACCGGCCGCGACCCGTGGTTCGAGGTCGAGGCGGGGTAGGGGCACCCAAGGAGGAACCCGTGTCGCGTCCGTCCCCGGAGTCGATCCAGTCCCCCCGCGACCTCGCGCCGCTCGTCGAGCACACGCTGCTCCGCGAGGACGCCGCCGAGGCCGACGTGCTCCGTACCTGCGACGAGGCGCGCCGGCACGGCTTCGCGGCGGTCTGCGTC
>JBAVCR010000028.1:0-1533 GCA_049586815.1 Anaeromyxobacteraceae bacterium | reverse complement strand
GAACTGAGCCCCCACATCCGCCTGCCCGGGCGAACGGAGGTACGGGACCATGTCCTCGGCCATCGTGCGCCCGTACTCCGTGAGCCCCCAGACTGCGACCGCGGTGCCCACCGCGCGCTTGTACTCCAGCTTCCGGAGCGGAGCGGACGCCCCGGGCCGGTTCGTCGCGGAGCAGAGCTTCCGGAGCCTGCGCTGCACAATGGTGACGTGGTGATCGTCGGCCACGAGGCGCTGGACCTGCGCTGTCGAGGCGTAGCGCGCGATCGCGAGGTAGCTGATGAGGATCCGGTCGCGATCCGTGAGAACGACTCCCGTCACCCTTGCCATGCGTGCCCTCCTTGCCCGTGTGCCGGTCCCTGGAGCCGCTCCCCGCGCCCGAGCTCCGCGCGCAGCGCGACGATGTAGAGCTCCAGGCGGCGTGCGATCCGTTGCTCGAAGAGGGCACGCGGCAGGCCGGCACGCATCGCCGCGACGAATGGACGCAGGTCGCGGACGATGAGGAGCTTCTGCTCCACGGAAAGGCCGCGGGAACCGACCCGCTGGGTCCTCGTCGCGATGGCCCGGTCGAGCAACCACTCGGTGAGGGGGGTCGCCGCGTCCAGAACCGGGGTGAGACCAGCAAGGCCGTGCAGGCGAACGAACGCATCGGGATCCAGGGGTCCCTGACCGGGAAGGCGCGCGACCCGGGCGGTGACGCCTGCCCGAAGCAGCGTCGGCGCAGCGGCGAGCGGGGCGGCGAGGCCGGCTGGATCGGTATCGAGGAGCAGTACGAGCTCCTCGCAACCGGATCGCTGCAGGAGGGCGACCTGGTGGTCCGCGATCACCGTCCCGCCACAGGCGACGACCTCCCGAAGGCCGGCCTGGTGCACGATGATGGAGTCGACGTAGCCCTCGACGACGACCGCGCGCCGCGACGCCCGGATGGCGGCCTGGGCCTCGGGGAGCCCGAAGAGGACGTGGCCCTTCTTGAAGATCGGCGTCTCGGGGCTGTTCAGGTACTTGGGCTCGTTCGTCTCCTCGCCGCCCGCCAGCGTGCGCCCTGCGAAACCGACGACACGTCGGTCGCCGCGGAGGAGCGGGAAGACGATGCGGCCGCGGAAGCGGTCGTGAGTGGGGCGGTCCGTGTTCTCGGATCGCCGGAGGAGGCCGGCGCCGACGAGCGCTTCCCCGGTGAAGCCTCGGGCCCCCAGCGCGTGCTCGAGGTCGTGCCACTCGCGGGGCGCGAAGCCCAGGCGGAACTGACGGGCCGTGGCGTCCTGAATTCCCCGGGCGGCGAGGTAGCGACGCGCGGTCGTCCCTTCGCTGCCCCACAGCCGATCCGACCAGTGAGCCATGGCGGCCTCGCACGCGCGATCGAGGCCGTGGTCGGTGCCCATACCGGGAGCAGCGGATCGCGTCGGTCCCCGGTCCGGAGCAACCTGGACCCCTACCTCCACGGCGAGTTCTCGCACGGCGTCGGGGAACCCCTTCCCCTCGAAGCGGCGGAGGAATTCGAAGACGTCACCGCGCGCGTTGCAGCCAAAGCACTTGAAC
>JBAVCR010000027.1:0-3374 GCA_049586815.1 Anaeromyxobacteraceae bacterium | reverse complement strand
GCGGGGCTCCGTGCGGGAAGGCGACGGCGATCTCGCGGGCCCCGGCGCGCCGGAGCGCCTCGCAGGCGTGCCGGACGGCGAGGGCCACCGAGCGGGGAGACGGGTCGTCGACGCCGAAGAGGAAGATCCGCGGGGCCCGCAGGCGCCCCTGGGTGGGGAGGAGGAGGGCCTCGCCGTGCTCCGGCGTCACCGTGCCGGCGCGGATGGCCCGGGAGACCGCCCCGGCCATCCTCCAGTCGAGGAGCGCCGCCAGCCCGGCGAGCGGCCGTTCCGCCCCCACCAGCGCCGCCACCGAGTCGACCTCGAGCCCGTCGAGCGACGGGAGCGACAGCTCGCCGACCTCGATGCGCAGCCTCACCGGGCCGGACCCTCTCCGCGGCGCGCCTCCGGCAGGGCGGACGCGATCTTGTCGAGGACCCCGTTCACGAAGGCGGCCGAGCTCTCGCTGCCGTACTTCTTGCCGAGCTCGATCGCCTCGTTGATGCAGACCTTCACCGGGACGTCGCTGCGCCAGCGCAGCTCGAAGACGGCGAGGCGGAGCACGTTGCGGTCCACCTTGGCCATCCGGTCCATGCGCCAGTTCGTGGAGACCTGCTCGATGGCCTCGTCGATCTCCCGGCGATGCCTCGCCACGCCCCGCACCAGCTCCTCGGCCCCGTCGCGCACCTCGCGCTCGACCGGCTCGAAGCTGGGCCAGAAGCGCGCCAGCGCCTCGTCGAGGTCGGTCGCGGCGACGTCGATCTGGTAGAGCGCCTGCAGCGCCCGCTCCCGGGCCTTGGTGCGTCGGGTGTGGGACATGTCTCCCTACTTCTTCCCGGCGGGCGCGCCGAGGGCGCGGAAGAGGTTGGCCTGCTCGATGGCGGCGACGGCCGCCTCGGCCCCCTTGTTCCCGCCCTTCACGCCGGCCCGCTCGAGCGCCTGCTCCATGGTGTCGCAGGTGAGCACGCCGAAGCCCACGGCGCAGTCGGCCTCCATGGAGACCTGGGCCACTCCCTTCGACACCTCGCTCGCCACGTACTCGAAGTGGGGCGTGCCGCCGCGGATCACCGCGCCGAGCGCCACCGCCGCGTCGTGGCGCCCGCTGCGCGCCACCCGGCGGATCACCGCCGGGATCTCGAAGGTGCCCGGGCAGCGGTACACCTCCACCGCGCCCTCGGCCACGCCGTGGCGGCGCAGGGCGTCGAGCGCGCCGGCCAGCAGCTGCTCGGTGACGAGCGAGTTGAAGCGCGAGACCACGATGGCGAACTTGAGCCCCTCGCCGACCAGGTTTCCCTCGACGACCTTCATGACCTTCCTCCCTTGGCCGCGCGGCGCGCGACCTTTCGCTTGCGGGCCCGCGCCGGCGCGAGCGTGAGCAGGTGTCCCATCTTGTCGCGCTTGGCGCGCAGGTAGGCGCGGTTCCCGGCGCTGGGCGGCGTCTCGATGGGCACGCGCTCCACCACCTCGAGCCCGTAGCCCTCGAGCCCGACGATCTTCTTCGGGTTGTTGGTGAGGAGCCGCATCTTCCCCACCCCGAGCTCGCGCAGGATCTGGGCCCCGATGCCGTAGTCGCGCAGGTCGGGCTTGAAGCCCAGCTTCACGTTGGCCTCGGCGGTGTCGAGACCCTGGTCCTGGAGGTTGTAGGCCTTGAGCTTGTTGACGAGCCCGATGCCGCGCCCCTCCTGGTCGAGGTAGACGAGCACGCCCTTGCCGGCCCGGGCGATCTGCCGGAGCGCGGCGTGGAGCTGCGGGCCGCAGTCGCAGCGCTCGCTGCCGAAGACGTCGCCCGTCAGGCACTTCGAGTGCACGCGGACGAGCACGGGCTGGCCGGGCTTCCAGGTGCCCATCACCAGCGCCACGTGCTGGTTCCGGTCGACGTCGTTCTCGTAGGCCACCGCGGTGAACTTGCCGTACTGCGTGGGCAGCGGGGCCGCCGAGGCCCGGCGCACCAGCGAGTCGCGGGTCATCCGGTAGTAGATGAGGTCGGCCACCGACGCGACGGGGATGTCGTGCTCCCTCGACATCCGCTCCAGCTCCGGCATGCGGGACATGGTCCCGTCGTCGTTCATGATCTCGCAGATGACCGCGGCCGGCTTGAGCCCGGCCAGGCGGGCCAGGTCGACCGAGCCCTCGGTCTGTCCGGCGCGGACCAGCACGCCCCCCGCGCGGGCCCGCAGCGGGAAGACGTGGCCGGGCTTCACCAGGTCCTCCGGACGGGCGTCGTCGGCGACGGCGGTGAGGATGGTGTGGGCCCGGTCCTTGGCGCTGATGCCGGTGGTGACCCCGCGGCGCGCCTCGATGGAGACCGTGAAGGCGGTGCCGAAGCTGGAGGCGTTCTGCCCCTCGGGAACCATGAGGGGCAGGTCGAGCGCCCGGGCCTTCTCGTCGGTCATGGCGAGGCAGATGAGGCCGCGCCCGTGCTTGGCCATGAAGTTCACCGCGGCGGGCGTGACCTTCTCGGCGGCGATGCAGAGGTCGCCCTCGTTCTCGCGATCCTCGTCGTCGACGAGGATGACCATCCTGCCCTTGCGCAGCGCCGCGATGGCCGCCTCGATGCGCTCCACGGCGTGCTCCGAGTGGCGGGTCACTTCGCGACTCCTCCGTATCCCCAGTCCTTCAACGAACCCTCCGTGACGCCGGCCGAGCCGGCGGCGAACTCGCGGAGGCGGGCGACGTGGCGCGCCACGACGTCGGCCTCCAGGTTGACGGGCGTGCCCGGCGCCGCGTCGCCCAGCACGGTGCGGGCGAGCGTCTCCGGGATGAGGGCCACCTCGAACCGGTCGCGCAGCGCCCGGGCCACGGTGAGCGAGACCCCGTCGATGGCGATGGAGCCCTTCTCGGCGACGAGGGGGGCGACCGCGGCGGGCAGGGACACGGTGAGGCGGGCGCCCTGCCCTTCCGCGACGCGCGACACCACCTGCCCCACCGCGTCGACGTGCCCCTGCACGAGGTGGCCGCCCAGGCGATCGGAGAGGCGCAGCGCCCGTTCCAGGTTCACCCGGGTCCCGGTGCGCCAGGTTCCGAGCGTGGTCCGGGCGAGGGTCTCGGGGACGGCGTCGAAGGACATGCGGCCGCCGCCCCGCTCCACCACGGTCAGGCAGGCGCCGTTGCAGGCCACGCTCTCCCCGGGCACGAGGTCGTCGACCGGGAGCGTCGCCGGCCGGATGGTGATGCGCGCGCCTCCGGCCCGCGGCTCGAGCCGCTCCACCACGCCCAGGTCGGTGACGAGTCCGGTGAACATCGCGGCGGGATCTTAGTCCACGCGGGGGGTTCGATCACCTTTCGCCGCCGGGCGACCGGTGAGGAGGAGGTCCCGGCCCACCCGCCGCACCTCGAGGCCGTGCACGGGGAGCGCGTCGGACATCCGCGGGGCGCCCTTTCCCTGGGCCCAGGGG
>JBAVCR010000026.1:0-7627 GCA_049586815.1 Anaeromyxobacteraceae bacterium | reverse complement strand
AGGAGGAGGAGGACCGGGAGCACCACGACCCCGGTTCCCTTGGATGCGAGCGCGAGGCCCGTCGCCGCGGCGGCGAGCGCGAGTCGCCATCCTCCGGCGTCGAGCGCCACCCAGGAGAGCGCCACGGCGCCGAAGATGGCGGCGGCGGTTCCGAGGTCCAGGGTCGCGAGGCCGGCGTGGGCCACCGCGAGCGGGTCGAGGGCGTACAGTGCGAGCGCCAGCAGGCTCGCCGGGTCCCCGAAGGCCCGGCGCGCCGCGAGGAACACGCCGAGGCCGAGCAGCACCGAGAGGAGGACCACCGCGGCCCGGGCCCGGAAGAGCAGCGCCGGGGCGCGCGCCGGATCGCGGTACAGGAGGTGCGGGCCGAAGGTCCACTGGTCCCTCGCGGCGAAGCCGGCGATGCCGCGCGGGTCCGGCAGGCCGGCCCCGAGCCAGGAGGCGCCCAGCCAGAGCTTCACCGCGGGTGGATGCTCGGGGTTCAGGTTCGCGCCGGTGAGGAGCCGGGCCCAGCCCGCCGGGGCGTAGTAGGGCTCGTCGTAGGTGGTCGACTGGATCGACGCCTGGTGCAGGACGAGCCCGGCGTGGAGCGCGAGGAGGGCGGCGGCGGCCAGGATTCCGCGCCGCGAGGCCCGTGCCGGTCGTGCGTCCATCGCCGGCGAGGCTGCCACGCCCCGGACTGCCTGTCACGGAGGTGATGCGCCCCGCATGGGCAGCGACGGGGGCGGCGTGATATGGCCGGACGCATGGACCACCCGAGCTACCGGGCCATCGCCCAGGCCGTCCGCCGGCGTTCCTCCTGGACGAACGGGGATCCGCTGCGCTTCCCGGACCAGGGGGCCGAGCTCTACTTCCTCGCCGCCCGGTCCCGCCACGCGCACCACCTGCTCGGCCGCCTCGGCTACCGGTGCGAGGAGCACGGGCTCGACTTTCCCGCCGAGCCCATCGACGACGGCCCTCCCGACTGCGACGTCGCCGAGAACGTCGACTTCCGCTACCCGCTCCTGCGCTCGCCCGGCGGGGAGCGGGCCCGCCACCTGGTGGTGGTGCTGCACGGCCTGAACGAGCGCAGCTTCACGAAGTACGTCCCCTGGGCCTACCAGCTCTGGCGCTCCACGGGAGCGGCGGTGGCGCTCTTCCCCCTCTCCTTCCACGTGAACCGCGTGCTCCCGGGCTGGGGCCGCCAGATCGAGGCCCACCTGGCCCGGCGCCGGGCGGTCCCGCGCAACGAGAACGTCCACGCCTTCAACTGCGTCATCAGCGACCGGCTCGACGCCTGGCCGGAGCGCTTCTTCTGGGGCGGGCTGCAGTCCTACGGCGACGTCCTCGACCTGGTGCGCGAGGTGCGGGCCGGAAGTCACCCCCACGTCCATCCCGAGGCGGCCATCGACCTCGTGGGCTACTCCATCGGCGGCTACCTCGCGCTCGGGCTCATGCTCATGGACGAGGGCGGGCTCTTCCGGGAGAGCCGCGCGGTGGTCTTCGAGAGCGGCGCCGCGCTGCGCGCCACCAACATGTCGTCCCGCTTCATCATCGACCACGCCTGCGAGGTCTCGCTGATGAAGCTCTACGTCCGCTTCACCGGGCGTCTCGCCAACCCGCGCCTCTCCCACTGGCTGCGCGAGCACGAGCTGGGGCGCTGGTTCCGGGCGCTCTGCGGCGACGAGGCCGAGCGCCCCCGGCTCGAGGCCCGCCTGCGCGAGCTCGCCCCGCGGCTGCTCGCGCTGTCCAACCGGAACGACGAGGTCATCCCGGCGAACGCCGTCCTGAACACGCTGCAGGGATTGCACCGGGACACCGGCGTCCGGGTCCAGGAGCTCGCGCTCGGGGTGCACGAGCACCCCTTCCTCTGCCCCGACTACGGAGAGCGCGACCGGCGCTTCGTGACCGAGTTCCTCGACGTGCCCCTCTACGGGCCCGGGTTCGAGCGCTTCATCCAGGCCACCTCGAGCGTGCTCCGCGAGGCCCGTCCCTGAGACGGGAGCGGGGGGCCGCTCGCGCGACCCCCCGCCGGTGCTCCGGGATGCGGACCGCGGCTACTTGGCGGTCGGGAGCTTCCCGTCGACGCCCTGGACGTAGAAGTTCACCTCGCCCTTCCACTTGTCGTCGGCAGTCACGCCGGCGGCCAGGACCTCCTTGCCGGTGTTGTCCTTGATGGGGCCGCGGAAGACGGCGCCGGGGTTGGCGACGAGGAAGGCCTTGGCCTCGTCGACCTTGGCCTTGGCGGCGGCCGGGACGGCGTCGTTCACCTTCACGAACTCGGTGAGCCCCTCCTTCACGCCCCACTTGGTGTTCTCGACCTTCCACGTCCCGTCCAGCACCTCACCGACGGCCTTGATGTAGTACGGGCCCCAGTTGAGGGCGTTCGAGGCCAGGTGGGCCTTCGGCGCGAAGGCGCTCATGTCCGAGTCCCACCCGAAGGCGAACTTGGCGTTCTTCTCGGCGGTCTGGAGGACGGCCGTCGAGTCGGTGTTCTGGAGGAGCACGTCGGCGCCCTGGTTGATGAGCGACTGGGCGGCCTCGGCCTCCTTGGGAGGATCGACCCAGGTGCTGATCCAGACCACCTTGGTCTTGACCTTGGGGTTCACGCTCTGGGCGCCGAGCGTGTAGGCGTTGATGTTGCGGAGCACCTCGGGGATGGGGAACGAGCCCACGAAGCCGATGACGTTCGACTTCGTCATGGAGCCGGCGAGCACCCCGGAGAGGTAGGCGTCCTCGTAGAAGCGCCCCTCGTAGTTGCGGAGGTTGGGCGCCGTCTTGAAGCCGGTGGCGTGCTCGAACTTCACCTCCGGGTGGTCCTTCGCGACCTTCTCCATCGAGTCGCCGAAGCCGAACGAGGTGGCGAAGATGACCTTGTTGCCCTGGGCGACGAGGTCGCGGATGACGCGCTCGGCGTCGGGGCCTTCCTTCACGCTCTCGATGAAGGTGGTCTTCACCTTGTCGCCGTACTTGGCCTCGAGCGCCTTGCGGCCGAGGTCGTGGGCGTAGGTCCACCCCGCGTCGGCCACGGGGCCGACGTAGATGAAGCCGACCTTGAGCGGCTCGGGCTTGGCGGCCGGGGCCGGTGCGGGGGCGGGCGCCGGGGGCGGCTCGCTCTTGCTGCAGGCGGTGAGCCCGAAGGCGAGCGCCGCCGCGAGGGTCAGGCTGGAGAGAAGCGAACGGTTCTGCATGGTCCTTGCTCCTTGTCGTTGGTGGGACTTCAGTTGCCGGGGTGGAACGTCTTGCCGAGGGATGCGGGCATGTTGAGCCGGATCCAGAGCGGATCGCGGGAGATGACCACCAGCACGAGGATGGTGGAGACGTAGGGAAGCATGCTCATGAACTGGAGCGGCACCTGCACGCCCTTCCCCTGGAGGTAGAGCTGCAGCATGGTCACGCCGCCGAAGAGGTAGGCGCCGAGGAGCACCCGGGCCGGACGCCAGGTGGCGAAGACCGTGAGCGCGAGCGCGATCCATCCGCGTCCGGCGATCATCCCCTCCACCCACATGGGCGCGTAGACGATGGAGAGATAGGCGCCGGAGACGCCGCAGAGCGCGCCGCCGAGGAGCACCGCCGCCATGCGGATGCGCCGCACCGGGTAGCCGAGGGCGTGGGCCGACTCGGGGGCCTCCCCGATGGAGCGGAGCACGAGTCCGGCCCGGGTCCGGTAGAAGAACCAGGCGATGGCGGCCATGAGGGCGATCGACAGGTAGACGAGCAGGTGCTGCCGGAACAGGGCCGGCCCCAGGAAGGGAACGTCCCGGAGGCCCGGGATCCCGGCCACCGGGTTCCGCTCCAGCGACTTGCCCACGTACCCGGCCCCCACGAAGGCGGAGAATCCCCCGCCGAAGAGGGAGAGCGCGAGGCCGGTGGCGTACTGGTTCGTGTAGAGCCAGAGGGAGAGCCAGCCCAGGATCGAGGCCGCGGCGGCCCCGGCCGCGGCCCCGGCGGCGAACCCGACCCAGTCGTTCCCGGAGAGGAAGGCGGCGGCGAAGCCGGTGACGGCCGCGATGGCCATCATCCCCTCGGCGCCGAGGTTCACCACGCCGGCCCGCTCGTTCACGAGCAGCCCGAGCCCGGCCAGCGCGAGCGGGGTTCCGGCCGCCAGCGTGGCCGCGACCAGGAGCGCGAGCTCGTTCATCGGGCCGTCCACCGGGGGCGATAGAGGATGAGGGTGTCGCAGCCGAGCAAGGAGAGCAGCAGCACCCCCTGGAAGACCCCGGTGATGGCGGCGGGAAGGCCGAGCCGCGACTGGGCCAGCTCGCCGCCGATGGAGAAGGTGGCGAGCACGAGCGAGGCGATCACCGCGCCCAGCGGGTGGAGCCGCCCGACGAAGGCCACGATGATGGCGGCGAACCCGTAGCCCTGGGAGACGTGCGGGGTGAGCTGCCCCATGGGACCGGCCACCTCGAGGGCGCCGGCGACGCCGGCGAGCGCCCCGGAGATGAGGAACGTGCTCCAGAGCGCGACGCGCGCCGAGAACCCGGCGTAGCGCGCCGCCGCGGGGGCGGGGCCGCCCACGAGGAGCTGCATGCCCCGGTAGGTGCGGAACATGAAGATCCACATGGCCACCGCGCCCAGGACGGCGAGCCCGAAGCCCCAGTGGAGCCGCATCCCCGGGATGAAGCGGGGCACGTTCGTCCCGGCGGCGAAGTTCACCGTCTGCGGAAAGTTGTAGCCCCCCGGATCCTTCCAGGGGCCGAAGACGAGCCAGGAGAGGAACAGGTCGGCCACGTAGACGAGCATGAGGCTGACCAGGATCTCGTTGGCGTTGAAGCGGTCCTTCAGGAAGGCGGCGATGGAGGCCCAGATCATCCCCCCCACCGCGCCGGCGACGAGCAGCATGGGGAAGAAGAGCCACCGGTCGACCGCGACCTGCTGCGTGGTGAGGAGGAGCGCGAGGCCCCCGCCCACGATGCCGCCCAGGAGGAACTGCCCCTCGGCGCCGATGTTCCAGACGTTGGCCCGGAAGGCGAGCGCGAGGCCGAGCGCGCAGAGGATGAGGGGCGTCGCCTTGAGCCCGAGCTCGGTGAGCGCGCGGACCCCGCTCCAGGGCTTGAGCAGGAAGATCTCGAGCCCGCGCACCGGGTCCTTCCCCAGCGCGGCGAAGAGGACGGCCGCCACCATCACCGTGATCCCGAGCGCGGCCACGGGCGAGAGCACGCTCCAGAGCCGGGACGGCGCGGGCCGGACCTCGAGCCGGATCACGTGGCGCCCTCCAGCCGGGCCTCGTTGCCGGGCCACAGCCCGCTCATCCACTCCCCGATGAGCTCGACGGTGGCCTTCGGGGTGTCGATGGACGGGGAGAGCCGCCCGCGGGCGATGACGTGGAGCCGGTCGGAGATCTCGAAGAGCTCCTCCAGCTCCTCCGAGACCACGAGCACCGCGCAGCCGGCGTCGCGCAGCGCGATGAGCTCGGCGCGGATCTGCGCGGACGCCCCCACGTCGACGCCCCAGGTCGGCTGGGCCACCACGAGCACCTTGGGCAGCGCGTCGATCTCGCGGCCGACGATGTACTTCTGGAGGTTGCCGCCGGAGAGGCTCTTCGCCACCGCGCCGGGGCCGGAGGCCTTCACCGAGAAGCGCCCGAGGATGCCCCGGGTCTGCTGGCCGAGGAAGGTCCGGTCGATCCACCCGCCCAGGCGCAGCGCCTCGCGCCGGGTGAGGAGCATGTTGTTCGCGAGCGAGAAGGCCGGGACGGCGCCGCGGCCGAGCCGCTCCTCGGGCACGAAGTGGAGCCCGAGCTTCCGCCGGGTCTCGGGCCCCTTCCGCCCGATGGGCGCGTCGAAAAGCCGCACCATGCCGGCCTGGGGGCGGGTGTCCTCGCCGGAGAGCGCGGCGAGCAGCTCCTGCTGGCCGTTCCCGGAGATGCCGGCGATGCCGACGATCTCCCCCTCCCGGACCTCGAGGGAGATGCCGTCGATGAGGACGCTGTAGCGATCCCATCGCTCGAGCCGCAGCTCGTTCACCGTGAGCGCGACCTTGCCGGGGCGCGGCGGCCGGTGCACCAGCACCGGGGGCTCGGCGCCGATCATCATGCGGGAGAGGCTGCCGGTGGTCTCCCGGGTCGGGTCGCAGGTGCCGACGAGCCGCCCCCCGCGCAGCACCGTGCAGGCGTGGCAGAGGTCGCGGATCTCGTCGAGCTTGTGGCTGATGTAGAGGATGGAGCAGCCGGTGGCGGCCAGCTTGCGGAGCGTGACGAAGAGCTTCTCCACCGCCTGGGGCGTGAGCACCGAGGTGGGCTCGTCGAGGATGAGGAGCCGCGGGTTCGCGAGCAGCGCCCGCACGATCTCGACGCGCTGCCGCTCCCCCACGGAGAGGACGTGCACCGGCTTCGCCGGGTCGAGGTCGAGCCCGTACTCGGCCGCCTTGGCCTGGATGCCGCGCGAGACCTCCTCGAGCCCGACCTTGCCGTCCATGCCGAGCCAGACGTTCTCGGCCACCGACAGCGAGTCGAAGAGCGAGAAGTGCTGGAACACCATGGCGATGCCGAGCGCCCGGGCCTCGTGCGGCGAGCGGATCTCGACCGGGTTCCCGTCCCAGGAGATCTCGCCCTCGTCCGGGCGCAGGGCGCCGTAGACGATCTTCATGAGGGTGGACTTGCCGGCGCCGTTCTCGCCGAGGACGGCGTGGATCTCCCCCGGCTGGACGGTGAGCGCCACGTCGTCGTTGGCGATCACCGAGCCGAAGCGCTTCGTCACGTGCGCGAGTCGAAGCCGGGGCGCGGTCACGGAAGTTCCGTCGGATTCGGAGGCGGACCTCATACCACAGGGCCCCCAGGGGCCGGGGGGATCTAGGGCCCCCGGACCTGTGCCTTGATGGGGGCCACGAAGCGGTAGTCGATGTCCCAGGGGAAGTAGATCCACTTCTCCTGCTTGAACTCCTTGACGAAGGTGTCGACGACGGGCCTCCCGAGCGGCTTCGCGTAGAGGCAGGCGAAGTGGGCCCGGGGGAGGCGCTCGCGGACCGCCCGGGCCGTCCCGCCGGTGTCCACCAGGTCGTCGATGAGGAGCCAGCCCTCGCCGTCCCCCTCGACCCCCTTCAACCACTGGAGCTTGCCCTGGGTCTTCGCCTCCTGGGTGGGGTCGGTGGAGCCGTAGCTCACCACGCAGACGGTGTCGATCACCCGGATGTCGAGCTCGCGGGCCACCAGCGCCGCGGGCACGAGCCCCCCGCGGGCGATGGCGATGATGCCCTTCCACTCACCGAGGGCGTGCAGGACGGACGAGAGGTAGCGGGCGTCGCGGTGCAGCTCCACCCACGAGATGATGATCTCGTCCTTGTAGGGATTCGAGTCGGCCATCCCGCCTTGTAGATCGGGGGGCTGACGCCCGGGGGGCGTCCAGCCGACGGCCACGCGGGCGTGGGGCGGATCGGTGCCGGATCGGCGCTCCTCGCCCATGCCCGGACGGCGGGCGCCGTCGTCGTCGCCTGATCGGGCCCCCCGGCGCCCTCCCCCGTGGCATCCTTCCCGGGGCGAACCCTTCCCACCCCCCCTGGCTCTCAAGGAGGGAAGGCGTTCACGCCTGAGGAGGCAGCATGAAGTTGCTGACGAAGGTCAAGAAGGCCTGCTGCTCGACCGAGAAGGTCGCGCAGTGCTGCGCCAAGGCATCCCGGCTCGTGTCGGGCTGCCACGACTAGCACCACCGGG